>NZ_JAGKSG010000076.1:0-12621 GCF_018119385.1 Massilia sp. AB1
AGCGGTGCGCCGCGCCATGGTGGCGCGCGTCGCGCGCCAGGGCGTCTCGGACCCCAAGGTGCTGGCCGCCATGGAGACGGTGCCGCGCCACCTGTTCATCGAACCGGCCCTGTCGGCCCAGGCGTACATCGATGCGTCGCTGCCGATCGGCCACAACCAGACGATCTCCCAGCCCTACATCGTCGCGCGCATGATCGAAGCGATGCGCGCCGGCGGACAGCTGGAACGCGTGCTCGAGATCGGCACCGGCTGCGGCTACCAGGCCGCGGTCCTGTCCTTCGTCGCGAAGGAGGTGTATTCGATCGAGCGTATCAAACCCTTGCACGAGCTCGCGAAGACCAATTTGCGGCCCTTGCGTATTTCCAACCTCCGTTTGCAGTACGGCGATGGTATGCTTGGCATGCCCCAGGTGGCGCCCTTCGATGGCATTATCCTGGCGGCTGCCGGCCTCGAGGTGCCCCGGGCACTGCTCGAGCAGCTGGCCATCGGGGCGCACCTCGTCGCGCCCGTCGGCGGGCAGGTCCAGCACCTGCACCGCATCACGCGCACCGGCAAGAGCGAGTGGTCCAGCGAGACGCTGGAAGCCTGCCACTTCGTGCCGCTGCGTCCGGGCACCGTATAACGGTGTCCCGCCGTCTGTGGACCAGAACCTAGAATGACAATGAAACAAGCACCTCGTTTAGCACTTCTGACGATAGTCCTCGGCCTCGTTGCCGGCTGTACTTCCACCACCCGCCAGGCGCCGATCGTCGAGCGCACCCCGGCTGTCCAGACCCGCCCGGCGCAGCCGCGCGTCGAAGAGCCGAAGCAGGACGAGAAGGGTATGTACACCGTGCGCAAGGGCGACACCCTGCTGCGCATCGCCCTCGACCATGGCCAGAACTACCGCGACCTGGTTGCCTGGAACAACCTGCGCGATCCGGACGACATCAAGGTCGGCCAGGTCCTGCGCGTGGCCGAGCCGGAAGGCAAGAAGACCGCGGGCGTGACCACCCAGCCGGTGCCGATGCCGCCGCCGGCCACCCAGCCGCCGCGCAAGACGACGCCGCGCGCCGACAAGAAGCCGTACAGCGAGACCAATGTCGCCGAGGCGCAGAAGGAAGCGGCGCCGCGCCTCGAGCCGACGCCGCCGCCCACTCCGGCCGTGGCTGCCGCGCCCAGCGTGACCGCGACCGATGACGACAAACTGAGCTGGATGTGGCCGTCCGACGGCCGCATCATCGCCACTTTCGACGAAGGCCGGAACAAGGGCATCGACATTGCCGGCAGGATGGGCCAGCAAGTGGTGGCCGCCGGCGCGGGCAAGGTAATGTATGCTGGCAGCGGCATCCGGGGTTATGGTAACCTCGTGATCGTCAAGCACAGCAACAGCCTGTTGTCGGCCTACGCGCACAACCGCAAGATTGTGGTGAAGGAAGGCGACAACGTGGCCAAGGGCCAGGTGATCGCCGAGATGGGCGATTCCGACGCTGAACTGGTCAAGCTGCATTTCGAAATCCGCCAGCAGGGCAAACCCGTCGATCCATCGAGGTTCTTGCCCGGCCGATAGGAAGGGTATGACGCAAGAGCCGCACTCGCCAGACCAGGATGTGACGGACGAGTTTCCGGATGAACCGGAACGCGAGGGCGAGCTTGCGGCTGACGGCAACACCGCCGAGGGCATGTTGCCCGGCACCCCAGAAATCGACACGGTCGACGAGCTGCGCAAGGTCTTGCAGGCCGAGCTCGCGACCGATACTACCCAGCACTACCTGAACCAGATCGGCGCGCGGCCACTGCTGACTCCGCCTGAAGAGGTCCACTTCGCCACCTTAGCCAAGGCGGGCGACTTCGACGCGCGCCAGAAGATGATCGAGCACAACCTGCGCCTGGTCGTCTCGATCGCCAAGCACTACATCAACCGCGGCGTGGTGCTGCTCGACCTCATCGAGGAGGGCAACATCGGCCTGATGCGGGCGATCGACAAGTTCGAGCCCGAGCGCGGTTTCCGTTTCTCGACCTACGCCACCTGGTGGATCCGCCAAAGCATCGAGCGCGCCATCATGAACCAGGCGCGCACGGTGCGCCTGCCGGTGCACATGGTGCGCGAGCTGAACCAGGTCCTGCGCGCCAAATACCACCTCGAAGCCCAGAAGCACGACGGCAAGGACGCCTCGGCCGAGGATATTTCCAGCCTGGTCGGAAGGCCGGTGGAAGAGGTGCAGGACATCCTGGCCCTGTCCGAGCACGCGGCCTCGCTGGATGCGCCGCTGGACAACGATCCCCAATCGAGCCTGATGGACATGCTGCCGGACGAGGCCGAGGACAGTCCGGATGTGCGCGCCGAGCAGCACGAGGTGACGGTTTTGGTGCGCGACTGGCTCGCGCGGCTGCCGGACAAGCAGCGCCTGGTGGTGACGCGGCGCTTCGGGCTGGACAACGACGATCCGGCCACGCTCGAGACGCTCGCCGAGGAGATGGGCGTGACGCGCGAGCGGGTGCGGCAGATCCAGCAGGAGGCGCTCATCAAGCTCAAGCGGGCGATGGCGGCGCGTGGGGTATTGCGGGATTCGTTATTGTGAGTTAGCGGTGTGCGTGCAAACTTGGGTTCCGGCCTTCGCCGGAACGACGTGCATAAGCAACCACAAACTGCAGATATCACCACTAACCTAAAAACCGTCGCACGCGCCACTGGCGCCTACGACTCCCGGCGAAGGCCGGGACCCAAGTTCAACATCGCACGAGCAGCCGCCTGCCCCGGTAGCGCCCACCCCAATTCCTTGCTATGATGCCCGCCGGGCCGCTTCCGGCCATTTTTTATTTGTGACTCCCCGCGCAGCCAGCCCTGCGCCCATTCCCATTTCGCCTTCACCATGCAAGAAACTTTCATCGACATCAAAGCCCTTGACGGCGACGCGCGCGGCGTCGGCCACCTGGAAAACGAGGACGGCACGCCCGGCAAGGTGATCTTCGTCGAAGGCGCGCTCCCCGGCGAGCGCGTGAGCTTCGAGACCCTGCGCAAGAAAAAGAACTGGGAATCCGGCCGCCTGGTCACCCTGCAGCGCGCCTCGTCGATGCGCGTGGAACCGAAGTGCCAGCACTTCGGCTACTGCGGCGGCTGCTCGATGCAGCACCTGGAGCCGTCGGCCCAGGTCGCCATGAAGCAGCGCGTCCTCGAGGATAACCTGTGGCACCTCGGCAAAGTGAAGGCCGAAACCATCATGCGCCCGATGTACGGCCCGACCTGGGACTACCGCTACCGCGCGCGCCTGTCGGTGCGCTACGTGGCCAAGAAGGGCGGGGTGCTGGTCGGCTTCCACGAGCGCAGCTCGTCCTACGTGGCCGACATCACCACCTGCGAGATCCTGCCGGACCACGTGGCGAAAATGCTGGTGCCGCTGCGCGAGCTGGTCGGCGCGCTGTCGATCTACAACCAGATGCCGCAGATCGAAGTGGCGATCGGCGAGGAAACCACGGTGCTGGTGCTGCGCATCATGGCGCCGCTCACCCCGGCCGACGAAACCCTGGTGAAGGCCTTCGCCGACCAGTGGAACATCCAGTGGTGGCTGCAGCCGAAGGGCCCGGACACCGCCTATCCGTACTACCCGGAAGGCAAGGAGCTGTACTACACGCTGCCCGAGTTCGGCATCAGGATGCCGTTCAAGCCGACCGACTTCACCCAGGTGAACCACCACATCAACCGCGTGCTGGTGTCGAAGGCGCTGCGCCTGCTGGAAGTGCAGAAGACCGACCGCGTCGCCGACCTGTTCTGCGGCCTGGGCAACTTCACCCTGCCGCTCGCCACCCAGGCGCGCGAAGTCGTGGGCATCGAAGGCAGCACCGCGCTGACCACCCGCGCGCTGGACAACGCCAAGGCCAACGGCGTGTCGGGGAAGACGAGCTTCTACACCCGCAACCTGTTCGAAGTGACCAAGGATGACCTGGTTGCGCTGGGCAAGTTCGACCGCATGCTGATCGACCCGCCGCGCGACGGCGCCATGGCCCTGGCCCTGGCGCTGGCGGAGCTGCGCGAGACGCACGAGGACATGATGCCGCAGCGGATCGTGTACGTGTCCTGCAGCCCGTCGACCCTGGCGCGCGATGCGGGGATCCTGGTGCACAAGGCGGGTTACGTGATGAAGAAGGCGGGCGTGGTGAACATGTTCCCGCATACCTCGCACGTCGAGTCGGTGGGGGTGTTCGAGCTGGGGCCGAAGCCGGTGAAGGGGGCTGACTTTGACGAGAATGCTGTTGTGATTGCGGAGCAGGGCGAGCAGCAGTAAGCGTTGCGTCTGTTAAAACGTGCGTTGAACTTGGGCGGAACAATGCCGGTGGCATTGTTCCGGCCTTCGCCGGAACGACGGTTCATGTGCTGACACTAACAGCGAAAGCTGCCGCTAACCTTAAGACCGTCGCACGCGCCACTGGCGCCTACGACTCCCGGCGAAAGCCGGGACCCAAGTTCGCAGCGCAGCCAAAGCGCTTCCTTGCGCCACTTAAGCATAAAAAAACCGGCCCTCAGGCCGGTTTCTTTTCAGGCAACTAGAACCGCTCAGTCATCCCCGCCCGCAATACCCAGCAGGCGCAGCAGGCTCGTGAAGATGTTGTACACGTCCAGGTAGATCGCCAGGGTCGCGGTGATGTAGTTGGTCTCGCCGCCGTTGACGATGCGCTGCACGTCGAACAGGATGAAGGCCGAGAAGATACCGATCGCCAGCACCGAGATCACGATCGACAGCACCGACATCTGCAGGAAGATGTTGGCCACCGCGGCCAGGATCAGGACGATCACGCCGGCCATCAGCCAGCTGCCCATGCCCGAGAAATCGCGCTTGGTGGTGGTGGCGATGCTGGCCATCACGGCGAACACGCAGGCGGTGCCGCCGAAGGCGGTCATGATCAGGCTGCCGCCGTTCGAATAGCCCAGGGTGTGGCGCAGGAGCGGGGTCAGCATCAGGCCCATGAAGAAGGTGAAGCCGAGCAGGAAGGCCACGCCGGCCGCCGAGTCCTTGGTTTTCTCGATGGCAAACATGAAACCGAACGCGATCGCCATGAAGATCACGAAGCCCATGATGCCGCTGAACATAGGCAGCTGCATCGATACGCCGATATAGGCGCCCAGGACGGTCGGGATCATCGACAGCGCGAGCAGCCAGTACGTGTTGCGCAGAACTTTGTTGCGCGACGCTACCTGGCCACCTTTGGTCAGGTCGATGGTACGTTGCTGTTGCGTACTAGGGAACATATTGCCTCCGGTTGAGTAAAGGATGCCTCAGGTTCAGCATAGCCCAGCCAGCTTAAATCTGCATGAAACAGGCAAAGAAGCACGTGCTGGTAGAAACGACAATGAAACTGGGCGATTTTTCGCCGCCACTGTAACACTCCGCTTGCCTTGGCCGCAATAGCCTCTATATGGGGGATATATGGTAAAATTAAAGGTTGATTGAGTTCCAAAGTTCTAACGAATTTCTCGATTCTAACCTTTCTTTTTATTGGAGTTTTTACAATGGCAATCGAACGCACCCTGTCCATCATCAAGCCGGACGCAGTTGCAAAAAACGTGATCGGCCAAATCTACAGCCGCTTCGAAGGCGCTGGCCTGAAGATCGTTGCTGCCCGCATGGTGCAACTGTCGCGCGCTGAAGCCGAAGGCTTCTACGCCGTGCACGCTGCTCGTCCGTTCTTCAAGGACCTGGTCGACTTCATGGTCTCGGGCCCGGTCATGATCCAGGTGCTGGAAGGCGAAAACGCCATTGCCAAGAACCGCGAACTGATGGGCGCAACCGACCCGAAGAAGGCTGACGCCGGCACCATCCGCGCCGATTTCGCCGACTCGATCGATGCCAACGCCGTGCACGGTTCGGACGCCGCCGAAACCGCCGCCGTGGAAATCGCCTACTACTTCCCGGCACTGAACGTCTACTCGCGTTAATTGGCGCGGGGACCAGTGCCCCGAGCTAATTGTTAGAGTAAACCCGCTCGCCCGAGTCCTCGGGACTGCGCGAGCGGGGAATTTGAATTAAGGACAACATCATGACGACTCTCACCAACTTGCTGGACTTCGATCCCGCGCAACTCGTCGCTTACTGCGCCGAATTGGGTGAGAAGCCGTTCCGCGCCAAGCAGCTGCAGCGCTGGATCCACCAGTTCGGCGCAGCTGACTTCGACAGCATGACCGACCTGGCCAAGTCGCTGCGCGAAAAGCTCAAGACCCGCGCCGAAGTGCGCGCGCCGGGCATCATCAGCGACCACACCTCCCTTGATGGCACCCGCAAGTGGCTGGTCGACGTGGGCAACGGCAACGCGGTCGAAACCGTGTTCATCCCGGAAGAGAACCGCGGCACCCTGTGCATCTCGACCCAGGCCGGCTGCGCCGTCAACTGCCGTTTCTGCTCCACGGGCAAGCAGGGCTTCAACCGCAACCTCACGGTCGCCGAGATCATCGGCCAGCTGTGGATGGCCGAGTTCGAGCTGCGCCGCACCAAGGGCATCGAGCCAGGTCCGAAAGGCGAGCGCCAGATCACCAACGTGGTGATGATGGGCATGGGCGAGCCGCTGCTGAACTACGAGCCGACCGTCACCGCGCTCAAGATGATGCTCGACGACAACGCCTACGGCCTGTCGCGCCGCCGCGTGACCCTGTCGACCTCGGGCGTGGTGCCGAACATCGACAAGCTGTCCCAGGACGTGCCGGTGGCCCTGGCCGTGTCGCTGCACGCGTCGAACGACGCCCTGCGCGACGTGCTGGTGCCGCTGAACAAGAAATACCCGCTGCGCGAGCTGCTGGCCGCGTGCAAGCGCTACCTGGAGTTCGCCCCGCGCGACTTCATCACTTTCGAATACTGCATGCTCGACGGTTTCAACGACAGCGACGAGCACGCACGCGAACTGATTGCCCTGGTCAACGACCCGGAAGTGGGCGTGAACTGCAAGTTCAACCTGATTCCCTTCAATCCGTTCCCGGAATCGGGCCTGACCCGTTCCAAGAATCCGCGCATCAAGGCCTTCGCCCAGGTGCTGATGGACGCCGGCATCGTGACCACCGTGCGCAAGACGCGCGGCGACGACATCGACGCCGCCTGCGGCCAGCTGGCCGGCGAGGTGCAGGACCGCACCCGCGTCGCCCAGCGCATGGAGAAGATGGCCGAGTACCAGAAGAAGTTCGGCGCCGACTTCGGGCGCATCGTGGAGATTCCTTCCTGATGCGCGCCGCCGGCAGGGCCGCAACCGCGTTGCTGTTTGTGCTGCTGGCCGGCTGCGCCGGCCCGGGCGCCAATTCCGGCGGCGAGCTGAAGACCGCGTCCGACGAGACGGCGGCCGAGAAGCGCGCCTCGATCCGGGTGCAGCTCGCGGTCGGCTACTACCAGCAGGGCAAGCACGACATCGCCCTCGACGAGGTCAAGCAGGCGATCGCCGTGTATCCGGAGTATGCCGAGGCCTATGGCCTGCGCGCCCTGATCTACACGGAGATGGGGCAGCTGGCCCTGGCCGACGACAATTACCAGCATGCCCTGCGCCTGGCGCCGGGCAATCCGGGCCTGTCGAACAATTATGGCTCCTTCCTGTGCCAGTCGCTGAACAAGCCGGCCCAGGCGATGCGCTATTTCGATGCGGCCATCAAGAACCCGTCTTACCAGACGCCGGTGAGCGCCCTCGTGAATGCGGGCGTGTGCAGCATCAAGAACCGCAACATGGACGCGGCCGAGCGCTACCTGCTCGACGCCTTGCGTCTGAACCCCGAACTGCAGGCCACCAATGCCGGCCTGGCGCGGGTCTATTTCGAGCGGCGCGATTACCAGCGCGCCGGTTTTTTCATTAACCGCCTGATCGAGACAGCGACCCTCGACACGCTCCCGGCCGACACCCTGTGGCTGGCGATGCGCGTGCAGCGCAAGCTGGGCGACCGGACCCATGAAGCCAGCCTGGCTGCGCAGCTGCGCAAGCGCTTCCCCGGTTCGCAGGAGTACGCCGCGTTCGAGCGCGGGGCCTTTGATGAGTGAGACAGACAACATGAACGAGCACGCAGACCAGCCGGGCACCCCGGACAACCCCTCGGGCAACCCGGGCAAGACCCTCCAGTCGCAACGCGAGGCGATGGGCTGGACCGTGGAACAGGTGGCCGACCAGCTCAAGCTGGCGCCGCGCCAGGTGGTGGCGATCGAAGCGGGCGACTATGCTTCGCTCCCGAGCCCGGCCGTGACCCGCGGCTTCGTGCGCGCCTACGCCAAGCTGCTCAAGATCGACGCCGCGCCGCTGGTCTCGATGATCGAACTGAACATGCCGCCGCAAGCGCAGGCAGGCGCCCCGATGGCGCGCCGCGAACAGCGCCCGGCCGCCTTCAACGAAACCCGCTTCCCGATCGGCGGCAAGCGCAACCGCCTGCCGGTGGGCTGGATCGTCGGCGCGCTGGTCGTCGCCGGCGCCGTCGCAGCCGCCTGGCAGCTCGGCGTGTTCCCGGGTAATCGCCCGGCCGCCGACGCCAATCCGGCCGACGGCGTGGTGCTCGAGAGCCCGGTCGGCGCGACCGCACCTGCGAACAATGGCGTTGCTGCGCCGGGTACCGTCCAGGGCCCGCTGAACAATCCGTCCGTGCCCCTGATCTCGGTGCCGGCGCCGGCCTCCGACGCCACGACTCCGGCCCCGACCGGCGCGGCGCCGGGCACGACTGCGCCCGTCACCCCGCCGGCGGCTGCGCCGGCCACGACGCCAGCCACCACGCCGGTCACGACCGTGCCCGCCGGTACCGCGCCGGCCGCTGCGCTTGTTCCGGCGCCTGCCGCTCCGGCTGCCGCTGCTCCGGCCGCGGGCGCCAACGCCCTGGTGCTGAACGTGCGCGAGGATTCCTGGATCGAAGTGCGCCCGGCCAAGGGCGGCCGTCCGCTGATTTCGCGCCTGGTCAAGGCCGGCAGCACCGAGACCATCGAAGTCACCGAGCCGGTGAACCTGGTGGTCGGCGCGCCGACCGGCGTGAGCGCGACCCTGCGCGGCGCCGCCGTGGCGCTGCCGCAATCGCCGGGCAAGACCATCTCGCGCGTGTCCCTGAAATAACGAGCTGAATTACATGACTTCGATGAACGAACCCTGCATCCAGGATCCGATCCCCTCCGGCCCGATGGCCCGACGCGCCAGCCGCAAGGTGCTGGTCACGCACGGCCAGCGCCAGGTCTGGATGGGCGGCGACGCGCCGGTGGTGGTGCAGTCGATGACCAATACCGACACGGCCGACGTGATCGGCACCGCGATCCAGGTGAAGGAACTGGCGCGCGCGGGTTCCGAGATCGTGCGCATCACCGTGAACACGCCGGAAGCGGCGGCCGCGGTGCCGGCCATCCGCGAGCAGCTCGACCGCATGGAAGTCGACGTGCCGCTGGTGGGCGACTTCCACTACAACGGCCACCTGCTGCTGCGCGACTATCCGGAGTGCGCGCAGGCGCTGTCGAAGTACCGCATCAACCCGGGCAACGTGGGGCAGGGCGCCAAGCGCGACACCCAGTTCGCCCAGATGATCGAGATCGCCGCCAGGTACGACAAGCCGGTGCGCATCGGCGTCAACTGGGGCAGCCTGGACCAATCGCTGCTGGCCCGCATCATGGATGAAAACGCCGCGCGTGCGAATCCGTGGAGCGCCCAGGCCGTGATGTACGAGGCATTGATCACCTCGGCGATCGAGAACGCCGTGCGTGCGGAAGAAGTGGGCCTGGCGCGCGACAAGATCATCCTGAGCTGCAAGGTGTCGGGCGTGCAGGACCTGATCGCGGTCTACCGCGAACTGGCGCGCCGCTGCGACTACCCGCTGCACCTGGGCCTGACCGAAGCCGGCATGGGCAGCAAGGGCATCGTGGCCTCGACCGCCGCGCTGTCGGTGCTGCTGCAAGAGGGTATCGGCGACACCATCCGCATCTCGCTGACCCCGGAACCGGGCGGCGACCGCACCAAGGAAGTCGTGGTCGGCCAGGAGATCCTGCAGACCATGGGCCTGCGCAAGTTCACCCCGATGGTGATCGCCTGCCCGGGCTGCGGCCGCACCACCTCGACCGTGTTCCAGGAACTGGCGGACAACATCCAGACCTTCCTGCGCGAGCAGATGCCGGAGTGGAAGAAGACCTATCCGGGCGTGGAAGCGATGAACGTGGCCGTGATGGGCTGCATCGTCAACGGCCCGGGCGAATCGAAGCACGCGAACATCGGCATCAGCCTGCCGGGTACGGGCGAATCGCCGGCGGCGCCGGTGTTCGTCGACGGGCAGAAGTTCGCGACCCTGCGCGGCGAGCGCATTGTCGACGAGTTCAAGACCATCGTGCTCGATTACGTGAAGAAGAATTACAGCCGCGAGACGGCCGCACAATAAGATAACCGGGCGCGCTTGAGTTGACCCGCGCCCCCAGCACGTCATCCCCGCCTGCGCGGGGATGACGGGAGAAGAGCTAACAATATGTCCAAACCAGAAAAAATCGTCGCCATCAAAGGCATGAACGACATCCTCCCGCAAGACGCACCGCTGTGGGAGCTGTTCGAGAACACCACCGAAACGATCCTGAAGAGCTACGGCTACCAGAAGATCGTCACCCCGATCGTCGAGGAAACCGGCCTGTTCGCGCGCGCCATCGGCGCGGTCACCGACATCGTCGAGAAGGAGATGTACTCCTTCGAAGACTCGATGAACGGCGACAAGCTGACCCTGCGCCCGGAAGGCACGGCCGGCGTGGTGCGTGCGGTGCTCGAGCATAACCTGGTCTACGACGGTCCCAAGCGCCTGTGGTACAAGGGCCCGATGTTCCGCCACGAGCGTCCGCAGCGAGGCCGCTACCGCCAGTTCTTCCAGTTCGGCGCGGAAGCCGTCGGCTTCTCGGGCCCGGACATCGATGCGGAACTGATCATGATGTGCCGCCGCCTGTGGGACGACCTGGGCATCCAGAACGTGCGCCTGGAACTGAACTCGATAGGCAACGCCGACGAGCGCCTGCGCCACCGCGCGGACCTGATCGCCTATCTGGAAAAGCACGAGGACATCCTCGACGCCGAAGCCAAGCGCCGCCTGCACAGCAACCCGCTGCGCATCCTGGACACCAAGAACCCGGCCATGCAGGACATGGTCAACAAGGCGCCCAAGCTGCTCGACTACCTGGGCGAGGAATCGCTGGCCCACCTCGAAGGCCTGAAGAAGATCCTGGACCGCAATGCGGTGCAGTACACGATCAACCCGCGCCTGGTGCGCGGCCTGGACTACTACAACCGCACCGTGTTCGAGTGGGTCACCGACGAACTGGGTTCGCAGGGCACCATCTGCGCCGGCGGCCGCTACGACCCGCTGATCGAAACCTTCGGCGGCAAGGCCACCCCGGCGGTCGGCTTCGCGATGGGCATGGAACGCATCATCGAGCTGATGAAGGGCCTGGGCGAGACCGCCGCCCCGAACCAGTGCGACGTCTACATGGTCCACCAGGGCGAGGAAGCCCAGGCGCAAGCCTTCATCCTGGCCGAGCGCCTTCGCGATGCGGGCCTGGATGTTGTGTTACATTGCGCAACGCCGGCCGGCGCGGGCAGCTTCAAGAGCCAGATGAAGAAGGCCGACGGCAGCGGCGCGGCCTTCGCCGTGATCATCGGCGAGGACGAAGTCGCGAAGAGCCAGGCGGCGGTGAAAGCCATGCGCGGCGAAGCAGGCCAGCAGCAGCAGGCCAGTGTGCCGTTCGAGAATGTGGTCGACTACGTGGTCGACCAGATCGTCGGCGACCACGACCACGATCACGACCACGTGCATTACCACCCGTAACACAGAAGTAGTCAGACCGATCCACCTACCAGAAAAACAGA
Organism: Massilia sp. AB1; assembly: GCF_018119385.1. Lineage (NCBI taxonomy): Bacteria > Pseudomonadati > Pseudomonadota > Betaproteobacteria > Burkholderiales > Oxalobacteraceae > Massilia > Massilia sp. AB1. The sequence goes on from NZ_JAGKSG010000076.1 coordinate 11,791, forward strand.
CAAGACAATGGCATACGATCTCGAAGAACAGGAACAGATAGCGACTTTCAAGGCCTTCTGGTCCAAGTACGGCAACATCATCACCTGGGTGCTGATCCTGGCGCTCGGTTCCTACGCCGCGTATAACTTCTGGAACTCGCACAAGCGCACCCAGGCCGCCGAGGCCTCGGCGCTGTACGACGACCTGCAGAAATCCCTGGAAGCCAAGGACAACGCCAAGGTCCAGCGCGTCGCCGGCGACATCAAGACCAAGTACGAAGGCACCGCCTACGCCCAGATGGCCGCGCTGGCCGGCGCCAAGGCCGCCTTCGACGCCAGCGACCTGAAGACCACCAAGGCGCACCTGCAGTGGGCCATCGACCACGGCAACGACGAGTACAAGTCGGTCGCCAAGCTGCGCATGGCGGGCGTGCTGCTGGACGAGAAGGCCTACGACGAGGCGATCAAGCTGCTCGGCACCGACTTCCTGCCGCAGTTCGCCGCCGAAGTGAACGACCGCAAGGGCGACGTGCTGGTCGCCCAGAACAAGCTGGCGGAAGCACGCCAGGCGTACGTCGCGGCCCTGGCCGCCATGGACAAGAACAATCCGGGCCGCCAGCTGGTCCAGATCAAGCTCGAATCCATCGGCGGGACCGCGCCGGCAGAGCCGAAAGCGGCTGAACAGAAGGCGGCTGCTTAAAGTCGATGATTGAACAGGCCCGGGGGGGGGGGGGGGGGGGGCGGCGCCCCCGGGGCGGGGGCGGGGGGGGGGGGGGGGGGGGGGGGGGGGGGCGCGGGGGGGGGGGGGGGGGGGGGGGGGGGGGGGGGGGGGGGGGGGGGGGGGGGGGGGGG
>NZ_JAGKSG010000077.1:0-12428 GCF_018119385.1 Massilia sp. AB1
GCAAAGCCCGCGTCCGCTTGCAAGGCCCGGGCCGTCAGCGCGCCGGCAGCAATTCAATGACTTGCTTGGCGGCCTTGTCCACCGCCTGCCGCGAGTACAGCAGCGGGAAGTATTTGCCCTCCGCCCAACTGCCGGCAAGGTCGCGGTAATGGGGGCTCGCCGGGTCGCCAGACTGCCCCGGGGTGTTGATCGCACGCGAGTTGTCCCAGTTGCCGACGTCCAGCACCATCCGGAACGAGGGTCCATGCGCATGCCAGAAATTCTCGGGGAGATAGCTCGACACATTCACCGTATAGGCGCCACCACCGCGTGGCAGCGGGCCTATGTTCACCTGCGAACGCGTGGCCTGGTCAAGGAGCGGCGTCATCGGATGGGCGAAATAACTGAAGTGCTGTTTGCCCCATTGCCAGCGAGTCGGATCCGGCCCCTGCAGCCCCTCCATTTCCGCCCAGGCGCGCCCTAGGCTGGACAGCAGGACCTCGTCGCGCTTGCGCACGGCATCCTTACCGAAGCGTTGCGCCGGCTTCTCGAGCGATTCGATCAGGACGCTCGCATGCGGCGCATCCATGGCTTCCACTGCCGCCGGCGCCAGGACGGCCTCCTTGAAAGCGTAGCCGAGATGCCGCGACCACCACGTCTCATATAGAGCTGCCGCGCTGGAGGAAGCACTCTCCTCGCCGTCCCAGGACGACAGCAGGCGCAGCGCGGCCTGTGTCTTGGGATCGCGGGAGGACAGCGGCTTAAGCAGGGTAACCAGCCGCTGCGCATTCAAGGACACGACATCGTTCTGCAGGCGCTCCATATCCTCAATGCCGACTTTCGGCGCCGCCGAGAGTACCTGCGCGATCCGGCGTGCGCGGGCATTGTCCGGCCATTCGAAGCCGAGCTTGTGCTGCCGATACGGAAAACCGGCGGGCAGATTCATCTCGTTCGCCGACGCGAACCAGCCTTGCCCGGGATTGAGCACATAGGGCAGCTTCGCGCCATCGAGGAATCCCTGCCATTCATAGCGGCCGTCTCCGGGCACGGGCATCAGCCCGTCCCAGTTAGGACGCACCGGCGCCAGGCCGCCGGCGACCCAGCCGATATTGCCGGCCGTATCGGCATACACCTGGTTCTCGGTCGGCGCGCCCCAGCGCTCCATGGCGCGCCGGAACTGCTGGAAGTCCTGCGCCTTCATGTAATCGATGCTGCCGAAGTAAGGCGCCATGCCCGGCGCGGTCCACGCGGTGCGGACTGCGAAGGCCCGGCGCTTACCCGGATCCTGGTGGATCACCGGCCCATGACGGGTGAAGCGCAGCTCGACGCTCTTCGCAGGCCGGCCGCGCACGGCGACCTTCTCGCGCACCACGCGGAAGTTCTCCCAGCCGCCTTTGTAGCGATACTGCTTCGGGTTCGCAGGATTGATCTCGTAGACGTACAGGTCTTCCTGGTCGATGCTGAAGATGGTCAGCCCGAACGCCACCTTCCCGTTGTGGCCGATCGATACGCCCGGCAAGGCGGGCTCCCCTGCCCCGATGACGTCGAGGCCGGGAGCGCTGAGGTGCACGATATAGCGCAGCGACGGCACGCCGTAGGCACGGTGCGGGTCGTTCGCCAGGATAGGGCGGCCGGTCGTCGTGCGCGACGGCGCGACGACCCAGTTATTGCTGCCCTCGAGCGTTTCCCCATTCGGCGCCACGCGCGACGCCTGCAAGTTCCGCCGGTCGAAGCGCACGTTCTCCGTCGCGAGCGCAAACACGTCGAGCGCGTCCTCGGGCAGGCAAGGATCGAGGCCTTCGGGCACGCGCGTGGTCCATGCCGGCGACAGCTGGGCGCGCACTGCGTCCGCCGCCAGGCCCGCACGGCAGACGACACGCGCGCGGGCGAACTCCTGGGTCAGGTTGCGTGTCAGCCCGTGGCTGCGGATGCGCACCACGTCTTCGGGACGCCACTTCGCGGGGGTATAGCTGAGCTGGCGAAATTCGAAGGGCATCAGCTCTGGCTTGCGGGCGATGTAATCGATGTAGGCGTTGATGCCCGCAACAAAGCGGGTGCTGGTCCGTTGTGCGTCCTTGCCGTAGGCCGCCCATTCCGGCGCCATGTCGCCGCGGTACAGGAACAGGCGCGCCGCCCGGTCCTGCTCCACATAGGACGGCCCGAAGACCGAGGCCAGCTCGCCCAGCCCGCGACGGCGCCATAAGTCGATCTGGAACAGCCGGTCGCGTGCAGCGTTGAAGCCCTGCACAAAAAAAACGTCATCCTGGCTCGATGCGTAAATATGGGGAACGCCCCAGCGGTCGACCACGATCCGGGCCGGCTGCGCCAGGCCCGCTACCTTTACCGGCTGTGCGGCGGCCGGCAGCGCGGCGCCGACCAGCAGCGCCGCGCCAATCCCAACCAACCCCCTCACGCCGGCGTTGCCACTGCGGGCGCGGCGCCCGATGCGCCCAGGCGCATCGGCGGGATGGTCCAGTAGGTGACGGCACGCCACAGCCATTCCATCGGCCCGTAACGGAAGCGCGACAGCCACAGATGGCTGAACACGATCTGCACCGCGGCCAGCACCACGACGAACAGCATCTGGTCCGCGCGCGAGATACCCCAGTTGCCGAAGCCGTAGCCGAAGAAGAAAGTGGAGGCCACCAGCGATTGCGTCAGGTAATTCGTCAGGGCCATGCGGCCAAACGGCGCCAGCACCTTCACCTTGTTCAGCGGCGAAGCGCTGTACAGCATCAGGATCACCAGGCTGACATAGCCCAGCGAGGCGGGCAGGTTGCCCAGCATTTGCAGGCCCGAAGCCAGCTGGAAGCCGTCGGCACCGCGCGAGCCCGGTATCGAGTGCATGGCGATGGTGGAACCGAGCAAGCCCATGCCGATACCGATTGGAAGACCGAACATGGCCAGCTTGCGGAACAGCGGCAGGTGCTCTTGCGCCCGTTCCATGATGCCGGAACGGACGAACCAGGTGCCGATCAGGAACATGCCGATCAGGATGGTTGCGAAGCCGACTTCTCCCGGCGCCCTCTCGATGAAATGCTTGGCGCGCAGCGTCACGGCATCGGCGTAGCTGCCTTTGCTGAGCACTGCAGTTTCGGTCTTGATGCGCTCTTCGCGCTCCTTGATGTTCTTCGCACGTTCGGCGGCCTGCTCCTTCTGCTTCTTGGCCTCCTCCTTGCTGACGACGGCAGCCGGCTTCTCCGGGAAGAAGTACATCGATGCGCCAGCTCCCGTCATCATGAAGAAGGAGAAGCAGTAGATGCCGACACCCAGCCGCCATGGGCGGGCCGGCTTGTCTGCGTGGTAGCGCTTGGTGAGGTAGCCGAGCGTGAACAGCGCGAAGCCGAGCAGCGGCAGGCCGAAGCGCGCTTGCGGCGGCATGGCCGGCAGTGCCCAGGTCACGGCGCCGCCAATGAGGCCGATCACACCGACGACCATCAGGATGAAGGCGATGACCGGCGGCCGGCCGAAGCGTTTCATGCGCTGCTCTCCGCGCAGCCACCAGGCGGCGACGCCGAAGAAGGCCAGGCCGCCGGCAATCCCGAACAGCCAGTTCATGTGAGGGATGAAGCCACCGCCGATGCACAGGGCCATCGCCAGCAGGATCCATTTCGTCCGCCCGTACAGGACGATCAGCAGGGCCGTCGCAGCAACCGCATAGCTGAACAGGATGTCGCCGGAGAACAGGAAGATATGGTGCAAGGCGCCGAAGACAGCCAGCGCGGCGATGCGGCGCATGTAGGGAACGAGGAAGCTGCGGCCGGCACGCTCCGCCCGGGTGAGCATCACGGCGAAGCCCATGCCGAACAGCAGGGAGAAGATGGTCCAGAATTTACCGACGACGAAATACTGGACGAAGTAGCTGACCACGAAGTTGGCGCCGCTCAGGCCAGTCTGCATGCCTGAACCAAGCTGGGCAGTAGCACGGTTGAAGAACTCGACATTCATCATCAGGATGCCGATCAGGGCAAATCCGCGCACCACATCGAGGGCCTGGATGCGTTCGTTGTTCGTTACGGGGGTCAATTCCGCCGGCACTGGAGGCTTGTCCATCGCCATCTCCTTCTGGTTTTTTTGATCGCACCATCGTATGCCGGAAGTCGGCAGGCCGAGGGACTTGTGCGACGAACTGCAGGAATGCGAGGACAAAGCGTTATCCGGTCGACCGATATTCAAATCGCATGAAGATTCGCCATCTCCGGCGCGCATCACATCGCTTGCAATTAGCTCGTAAGCGATCTATATTGGACCGATGACGACCACTCCTTCCTCCGCTGCCCAAGCGCCTCTTCTGGACCAGCAGCTGTGCTTTGCGCTGTATTCGACCTCGCTGGCCATGATGCGCGTGTACCGCGGCGTGCTGCCGAAACTCGGGCTCACCTATCCGCAGTACCTGGTGATGATGGTGCTGTGGGAGCGGGACGAGCTGACGGTATCGGATATCGGCGCCCGCCTGTTCCTGGACTCGGCCACCCTGACCCCGCTCCTGAAGCGGATGGAGACCCAGGGCCTGGTGCAGCGGGCGCGTGCACGCAGCGATGAGCGCCAGGTCATCATCACCCTCACCGAGCAGGGCAAGGCGCTGCGCGGGCAAGCCGCCGAGATGATGCCGGCCGTGCTGTCCGCCACCAAGTGCTCGCTCGACGAGGTCACCGGCCTGCGCGACCAGCTGGTCAAGCTGCGCAAGCATCTCAACGACAGCGCAGGCTGATCAGCCTCCGGTTAGCGGAGGCGCACTTTATGTTTGTTGCATAGCAAAAGCCTCCGCTTCCGGCGGATGAGCAGGGTATAGTTGCCGCATTCCTTTATCCATGGGTTTGCGTGTGACGCTCAGCTCGGATCACATCCTCTCTCTCGCTCCCGACGCCGCCTCGGCAAAAGCCGGCAGCCAGCTGGCCACGCCGGCCAAATGGCGCCAGCTCGGGCGCGACGAGCGCGCGCTGTGGGGAGAATGCCAGGGCAGCGGCAAGGTCCCCTACCGCACCCAGATCGACATCGCCGAACCCGCCTTCAAGTGCACCTGCCCGAGCCGCAAATTCCCTTGCAAGCACGGCCTCGGGCTGTATCTCCTGCTGAGCGCCCAGCCAGGCCTGTTTGCCGCCGGCGCGGCGCCACAATGGGTGGCGGACTGGCTCGACAGCCGCCAGCAGCGCCTGGAAAGGAAGACCGAGAAAGCCGCTGCGCAAACGCCGGAACAGGCGGAAGCCTCCGCGGCCCAGGCACGCAAGCGCGAAGAGAAGCGCGAGCAGGGCGTCGGCCGCGGCCTGGCCGACCTGCAGACCTGGCTGCATGACCTGGCGCGCGAGGGCCTGGCCGGCGTGCGCGAGCGCGGCCCCGCATACTGGAACGGCATGGCGGCGCGTCTCGTCGATGCGCAGGCTGGAGGCCTTGCGGCCCGCCTGCGGCGCGCGGGGGCGATGTGCTTCCAGACCACCCTGCCCGACTGGGAGCGCCGCCTGGCCAACGAACTCGCCGCGCTCTATCTGGTCACCAGCGCCTGGCAGCGCATCGAGCAGTTGCCGGACCTGCTGCAGCGCGACCTGCGCAGCCTGGTCGGCTTTACCGTCCCCAAAGAAGAAGTGCTGGCCGAGCCGCCGGTCGGCGACCGCTGGCTGGTCCTGGCCCAGCGCAGCAGCGAGGACGAGCGGATCCGCAGCCGCGCCACGTGGCTGTACGGGACAGGCACCCGGCGCTGGGCGCTACTGCTGCAATTCGCGGTCGGCACCCAGGGATTCGAGCAGTCCGTCCCGGTCGGCACGCAGTTCGACGGCGAACTGTGTTTCTACCCGAGCGCCCTGCCCCTGCGCGCCCTGGTGCGCCAGCAGTCCGCCAGCACGCTCATCGACGGCGCTGCGCCGGCAGGAGGCGGCTTCCCTGCCCTGCTCGACGCCTATGCCGACGCACTGGCCAGCCAGCCTTTCCTCGACAGCTGGCCCGCCATCCTTCCCGATGTGGTGCCCGATCCCGCGGCGCGCACGCTGCGCAGTGCCGACGGCGGCGTGATCCCGCTCGATGCCGCGTTCCGCCACCATCTGCACCTGGCTGCCCTGAGCGGCGGACATGCGCTGACGCTGGTGGGCGAATGGGATGGCGAGGCCTTCCTGCCGCTGAGCGGCTGGCATGACGACCGCCTTTACAACTTCGAAACCGACTTTCTCGCATGAGCGACGCCAGCCAGCTATACAGCCTTCTGCAGATCGGGACGTCGCGCGCGGCGGGTGCGCGGCGCGCAGCCTTGCCCGCCGAGCTCGAAAGCGTTCTGCCCGGCGGTGGCGACGCCGAATCGCAACTCTGGCAATCGCTGGGCGCGTGGTCGCTGTGGACGCGCGCCGGCTTGAAGCCTGCCGCCATCCCGACACCGGCCCCCCTCGCTGCCGCGCCGGCGGAACGGCTGCGCGCCTGCCCTCCCCGCGCCGAGGCGCTGCTGGCGCGCCTGCTGCAAGGCGGCCAAAAAACCGTCCTGATGCTCGAATGGCTGCGCGAACTGACGCGCTACGGCGGCCACCTGCCCGCGCGCTTCCTGCCCAACCTGCTCGCGCTCGCGACACGCCATACCGAACTGCGCGCCGAGCTGACCCAGGTGCTCGGCGAGCGCGGACGCTGGCTGTCGCGCTTCGACCAGGCCTGGGGGTGGGCGGCGCCGGCCGCAGGCCATGACGATCTTCAGCGGCTCTGGGAGACAGGCAGCCTGGAACAGCGGCTTGCCGCCCTGGCGCAGTGGCGCGCGGAGGATCCAGGCGCTGCAAGGGATGCGCTGATGCAGACCTGGGCAAGTGAAGCGCCGGATGCACGCGCACAGCTGCTCGGCTGCCTGGGCGTCGGACTTGGTCCCGACGACGAAACCTTCCTTGAAACCGCGCTCGACGACCGCCGCAAGGAAGTACGGCTTGCGGCGCAAGCCCTGCTGGTAAAGCTGCCCGGCTCCGCCCTGCGTCAGCGCATGCAGGCAAGGGCCGAGCCCCTGCTCCATGTGAAGCGCGTGCTCCTGGGCCGTAACAGCATCGAGGTCACGCTGCCGGAGTCCATCGACAAGGCCGCGCTGCGTGACGGCGTCGGCGCAGCCGCCCATCCTGGGCTGGGCGAAAAGGCCGGCTGGCTGGTCGACCTGCTCGCCGCCACCGACCCGCGCATCTGGCCGGCGCGCCTTGGTCTTAATCCGAGCGAACTTATCGCTATGGCGGCGCGCAGCGACTTCGCCCATGCCCTGGTGCGCGGCTGGTCCAGTGGCGCGCTGCGCGGAGCTGCTCGAGCCCACGAGCTGGGCGAATGGACGCAAGCCCTGCTGGCGTTCTGGCTATCGTCCGACGAACGGATGCGGCAGCAGTACCCGCGAGACTTCTTCGAGCTCTTCGCACGCATGACGCCGGCCGAACTGCATGCCTGCCTCGCCGACATTGTGGGCGCCAGCCGCCAGACCTGGGGCCAGGCGGAACGCGTGCTGGTCGATTTGCTGGTCCACGCGGCCAGGCGTTCGTCCATCATTTGGCCCGCCGCGCTGTCGCGCGAGGTGATCGAGCGGCTGCTGCGCGAGCTGCCCGCGATTCCCGGCGCCCAATGGGAAATCAAGGCCGCCCTCGACAGCTTTGCAGGCGTCGTCGATCCGCCGGCCATCGCCGGCCTCGAAGCCGCCTGGCGCGCCGGCGCCGGCGACGGCGGCATCCACGACAGCATCGCCAATTTCTTCGACACCGTGCGCTTCCGGCACGAGATGTCGCTTTCTTTCCAGGAGCCCGCATGACCGCATCGACCACCACCGTCCTTCGCCAGCACGCGGAGGAGCAGTTCGCCAGGGAGATCGAGGCCCTGATCGCCAGCGACACCCGCCAGCGTCCGCCGCGCTGGCGCATGTCCCCCTGGGCCGTGGCCACCTATCTCATGGGCGGCAAGCTCGATAACGGTGTGGAGATCAGCCCCAAGTACATCGGCAACCCGCGCGTGATCGAGATCGCCGTCGCCACGCTCGCCACCGACCGCGCCCTGCTGCTGCTCGGCGTGCCGGGGACCGCCAAGTCCTGGGTGTCGGAACATCTTGCGGCGGCGATCAGCGGCGACTCCACCCTGGTGGTGCAAGGCACGGCCGGCACCAGCGAGGAAGCGCTGCGCTACGGCTGGAACTACGCGCACCTGCTGGCCAAGGGGCCTTCGCTGGAAGCCATCGTCCCCAGCCCGGTGATGCGCGCCATGCGTGAAGGGAAGATCGCACGCATCGAGGAGCTGACCCGCATCCCGGGCGAGGTGCAGGACAGCCTGATCAGCATCTTGTCCGAGAAGGTGCTGCCGATCGCCGAGCTGGATGATGAAGTACAGGCGCAGAAAGGCTTCAACATCATCGCCACGGCCAACGACCGCGACCGCGGCGTCAACGAGCTGTCGAGCGCGCTCAAACGCCGCTTCAATACCGTGGTGCTGCCGCCGCCGCGCACTGCCGACGAGGAAGTGCGCATCGTGCAGACGCGCGTCGCCGGTATGGGCCGGGCGCTCGAACTGCCGGGCGAAGTGCCGGCGCTGGAAGAGATCCGCCGCATCGTGACGGTGTTCCGCGAACTGCGCGACGGCACGACCGAGGATGGCAAGATCAAGCTCAAGGCGCCGACGGCGAGCATGAGCACGGCGGAAGCGATTTCCGTAATCACGCATGGCATGTCGCTGGCCGCCCATTTCGGCGACGGCGTGCTGCGCGGCGCCGACCTGGCGGCAGGCATGGTCGGCGCGATCGTCAAGGATCCGGTGCAGGACCGCGTGGCCATGCTCGAGTATCTCGAAACGGTCGTGAAAGAGCGCAGCGGCTGGAAGGACCTGTACCGCGCCTGCCGCGACGTCATGGATTGAGCGCCCGGCATGAGCGTTCACCTGTTCGGCATCCGCCACCACGGGCCCGGCTGCGCGCGCAGCCTGCTCGAGGCGCTGCGGGAACTGCAGCCCGACTGCCTGCTGGTCGAAGGTCCGCCTGAAGCGGACAGCCTGGCCGCATTCGAGGGCCGGCCGGAACTGGCGCCGCCGGTCGCGCTGCTGCTGTATGCGGCGGCGGCGCCGCAGCGCGCGGTCTTCTACCCGTTCGCGGCCTACTCGCCGGAATGGCAAGCCATGCGCTATGCGAACGAGCACGGTGTCCCATTCCGCTTCTGCGATTTACCGCAGAGCCACCGCCTGGCGGAAGAGCGCAAGCCCGAGCCGGAGGATGGCGACGAGGTGCAGGCCGATCCGCTGGGATGGCTGGCGCAGGCGGCGGGTTATGGCGATACCGAGACCTGGTGGGATCACCTGGTCGAGCAGCGGCGCGACAGCCTGGACCTGTTCGAGGCCGTGGCCGAGATGATGGGCGCCGTGCGCGAGGCGGCCGGGCCGTCCTCGTCGACGCTCGAACTGCGGCGCGAGGCATGGATGCGCAATGCCATCCGCGCGGCCGAGAAAGAAGGGTATGCGCGTATCGCCGTGGTCTGCGGCGCCTGGCACGTGCCTGCGCTGGCGTCCATGCCAAGTGCGAAGAGCGATGCCGAGCTGCTCAAGGGACTGCCGAAGGAAAAGGTGCTGGCGACCTGGATACCGTGGAGCTATGGCAGGCTGACCTTCGCGAGCGGCTATGGCGCGGGCGTCAACTCGCCAGGCTGGTATCAGCATGTGTGGGAGCACGGGGACGAGGCGGGCCTGTTCTGGCTGACCGATGTCGCGGCTCTGCTGCGCAAGCACGACCTGGACGCCTCCTCGGCCCAGGTCATCGATGCACAGCGCCTGGCGGAGACGCTGGCGGCCTTGCGCGGCCGGCCGCGCACCGGCCTGGACGAACTGCTGGAAGCGGTGCGCGCCGTCTTCTGCCAGGACAATGATGCGACCCTGCGCCTGATCCGGCGCGAGCTGCTGGTGAACGACCGCCTGGGCGATGTGCCCGACGACGTGCCGACGGTGCCGCTGGTGCAGGACGTGCAGGCGCAGCAGAAGCGCCTGCGCATGCCGTTACGCGCGGATGCGGTGGGAATGGATCTCGATCTGCGTCAGCCTGCCCACCTGGAGAAAAGCGTCCTGCTGCATCGTCTCGCGATGGTCGGCGTGGACTGGGGCCGGCGGCAGCGGACGCACGGGACGACCGGTACCTTCCATGAGTTGTGGCAGCTCGCGTGGGAACCTGAGTTCGCGATCCAGCTGATCGAGGCCAGCGTCTGGGGAGCGACCCTCGACCGCGCGGCCAATGCACTCGCGATCGAACGCGGTGCCCAGGCTCTGAACTTGCCGGAACTGACGGCCCTGATGGAAAAGATCCTGCTGGCGGATCTGCAGGAAGCGGTCGGGCCGGTCATGCAGCGGATCCAGGATGTCGGCGCGACGACGCCGGATCCCGGCTTCCTGCTGGAAGCCATTGCACCGCTGGTCGACGCGATCCGTTACGGGAATGTGCGCGGCACCGATACCACGGCGCTTGCCGGCGTGGCCGGGGTGCTGATCACGCGCGCCTGCATCGCCCTGCCCTTCGGTGCGCGCGCACTGGCGGACGATGCGGCTGCGATCCTGCTCCGGCAGCTCATCGCCGGTGACCAGGCCATCCGGCGCTTCCAGGAGGAGGCACACCTCGAGGAGTGGTTTGACACGCTCGACAAGCTGGCGCGCTCGGATCAGAGCCATCCGCTAGTCGCCGGGCGCTGCACGCGCATCCTTGCGGAGCAGCAGCGCTGGCCGACTGGCGAGGCGGCGCGCCAGTTGTCGCTGCGCTCGTCGCACGCAGTCCCGCCGCTTGTCACTGCCCAGTGGCTGGAGGGATTCCTGGACGGCGGCGGCACGCTGCTGGCGCACAGCGACGAGCTGTGGGAGCTGGTGAATGCCTGGCTCATGTCGCAGCCGGCGGAGGGCTTCATCGAATTGCTGCCGCTGCTGCGGCGCACCTTTGGAACCTTCACGCCACCGGAGCGGCGCCAGCTGGCCGAACGCGCGGCGTCCAGCCAGCCGGGCGCGCGTCGGGTAGCCGTTTCGGGTACTACGGAAGTAGATGAAGAGCGCGCGATGCGCGTGCTCCCGGTCCTTCGAACCATTCTTGGAAGCGCGGCTGCGCAGGATGCTGTTCATGGCGAATGACATAGACCACAACGAAGTCGCGCGGCGCTGGCGGCTCGTGCTCGGCGGCGGTACCGACCAGGGCGTCCAGCTCGACGCCGGCGACCTGGCGCTCGACGGCGCACTGAATGCGCTCTACAACGACGGCGAGCGGCGCGGCGGACTGGGTGCGTCGGCGCCGAACGTGGCGCGCTGGCTGGGCGATATCCGGCAGTACTTCCCCTCGTCGGTCGTGCAGGTGATGCAGAAGGATGCGCTGGAACGTCTCGGCCTGCAGCAGATGTTGTGCGAACCCGAGATGCTGATGGCGGTGGAGCCGGATGTCCATCTGGTGGCGACGCTCCTCAGCCTGAACCGGGTCATGCCGAACAAGACGCGGGCGACAGCGCAGCAAGTAGTCGAGCGCGTGGTCCGCGACCTGGAGAAGAAGCTGGCCAGCCCGATGCGGCAGGCGGTGAGCGGCGCGCTGCATCGCGCGGTGCGCAATGTGCGGCCGCGGCACAACGAGATCGACTGGCTGAGGACCATCCGCGCCAATCTGAAGCATTACCAGCCGGAGTACAACACGGTGATTCCCGAGCGGCGGATCGGGTTCGGCCGCAAGGGGCAAACTCTGCGCGATATCGTGCTGTGCATCGACCAGTCCGGGTCGATGGCGCCGTCGGTCGTGTATGCCAGCGTGTTCGCGGCGGTGCTGGCGACCATCAAGGCGGTGAGCACCTCAGTGGTGGTATTCGATACGGCGGTCGTGGACTTGACGCCGACCTTGCACGATCCGGTGGAAGTCCTGTTCGGGACCCAGCTCGGGGGCGGGACGGACATCAATCGGGCGCTCGGCTACTGCCAGGGACTGGTGACGCGGCCGAAGGACACGATCTTCGTGCTGATCAGCGATTTGTACGAAAGCGGGAATAATGCGGAAATGCTCAAGCGGGCGGCTTACCTGGTGGCGAGCGGCGTGCAGCTGATCGTGCTCCTGGCGCTCGACGATCGCGGAGCGCCGTCGTATGACCGGGAGAATGCGGCCAAGCTGGCGGCGATGGGAGCACCCGTGTTTGCGTGTACGCCGGATCTGTTCCCGGACATGATGGCGGCGGCCATCAAGCGGAGTAGTTTGGAGCAGTGGGCGGCGCAGGCCGGGATTGTGCATGCCTGAAGGTCTGCGGTTTGCGTGCGTGCGTTGAGCTTGGGTTCCGGCCAAGGGGGACGCCGAGTCCCGGAAGTCGTAGCCGCCAGTGGCGGGTACGACGGTTTTTAGGCTAGGTGCGCTATACGCGGCGTCCATTTCGACCAGCGACTGATGATCCGTCATTTCCTCCACTGGAGGAAATGACTCCCGGCGCAGGCCGGAACAATGCCACCGGCATTGTTCCGTCCAAGTTTTGTTCGCGTACCGAAAGCGTCTTTTC
>NZ_JAGKSG010000078.1:0-12020 GCF_018119385.1 Massilia sp. AB1
GGGCCCCCCCCCCGCGGGGGGGGGGGGGGGGGGGGGTTTTTTTTTTTGGGGGGGGGGGGGGGGGGGGTGTGGGGGGGGGGGGGGGGGGCGGGGGGGGGGGGGGGGGGGGGGGGCGCGGCCGGGCACGCGCGGGCGCGGGCACGCCGGCCGCCTTCGCTGTGCTGTCCTTGCGGTACAAGACCGCGTCCGGGTGGAAACGCGGGGTGAAGCCGGCGAACAGCTCGGACGAGGCTTCGCTCGGGTTGACCACCAGCCAGCCGCCTTCGACCAGGCAGTCGCGCAGGCGCGCGACTGCCTCGCGCATCTGGCTGCGCGAGAAGTACATCAGGACATTGCGGCAGAAAATCACGTCCATGGCGGCGGTCTCGGGCGGATACGGCGCCTGGGCCAGGTTCAGCTGGGCGAATCGCACCTGGCGCCGCACCTCCTCGCGCAGCCGGTAATGGCCGGCCTCGGTGCGGCTGAACCAGGCGCTGCGCAGCACCGGCGCGGTGCGGCGGAACGACCATTCACGGTAGATGCCGGCGCGCGCCGTCTCCAGGCTGGCCGGGTTGAGGTCGGTGGCGAGGATGGCGGTGCGCTCGGGCGCCAGCTGGGGCACGTTGATGCGCAGTGCGAGCGCGATGGTGTACGGCTCTTCGCCGGTGGCGCAGCCTGCGCTCCAGACACGCAGGCCGGCCTGCGGATCGGCGGCCAACCTGCCCCTGGCCACTTCGCACAGCAGGTCCAGGCCGCGCGGCTCGCGGAAGAAATAGGTTTCGCCGATGGTCAGGTGGCGCGCGCACAGCGCGGTGCGGGCGGCGTCCCAGGGCCCGTCGGCCAGCCAGGCGGCCAGCGCCCCGGCGCCGGCGAGGCCGGCCTCCGGCGCCATGCGCGCGAAGGCGGCCGGCAGCTCGCCGCGGCGCGCGCCGCTGAAATGCAGCCCGGTCTCGCGCTCGATGCGGCGCACGGCCCGTTCGAAGGTATCATGCGCCGGCATCGGAGCCTCCCATGGGCGCGGCGCCCAATGCTTCGCCCAGCGCGATGCGTTCGTCCTCGAACAGGAAGCGGGACGGCTCGACCACCAGGCACAGGCCATCCTCGAGGCGCACCATGCCGCTCACGTAAGGAGCGGCCCCCACTTCGGCGGGGAACAGGCGCGCGGCATCGCGCTCGCCGATGCCGATGATGCGATCGACCACGACGCCGGCCAGGAAGCCGGACAATTCCGCGATCAGGATCTGCTGGGAAGGATCGAGCGGCGCCGGCGCAAGGCCCAGGCGCCGGCGCACGTCGACCACCGCCACCATCTCGCCGGCCACGTTCAGCACGCCAAGCACGATCGGACCCGCGCCCGGCAAGGGCGCAGGTTCCGCGCTCGGTACGGCGCGCCGTACGCAGTCCAGCGGAAGCCCGAGCCGCTGGCCGCCGCATTCGAATTCGATCAGTCGCATCATGCTGCTTGGGCTCTACGTTGGTACAAGCGCGAGGACAGCCGAAATGACGTTTCCAGCTGCGCATTGACGCAGGACAATTAACGTTAAAATCCTACCCAAGTCCTCGGCGTTACAACACTGTGCCTACCTGGAGTGTGTCGGACCGCGCCTCGCCCAGGGAGCGCATGCGGATTGCATGGATCTTCATAAACGACTGATTTAAAACGATAAAGTCGCTGTAAATATGGACTGGGGCCCAGCCCGAATGTCATATATTTGACAATCCCTGTCGTGAATTTAACGACATAGTTTTGGAGAAATGCGTTGCCGAACAGCAACTCTACTGCCATTTAGCCAACCAAGCCGTGCTGGACCGCGTAACGGATCAGGGCGGCATTCGTATGCAGACCCATCTTCTGGAAGATCCGCAGCCGGTAGGTATTGACGGAACTTACGCTGATGCCCAGTTCGGCCGCCACCTGCTTGATCTGCAAGCCGGAACCGATCAGGGTCAGGATCTCGTTCTCGCGCGCCGTCAGGCGCTCGTGCGGCGCGCCGCCCTCGGGCGCGCGCGCCTCCTCGGCCAGCAGCTCGGCCAGGCGCGGCCCGATGTAGGTGCCGCCTTCCATCACCTTGCGGATCGCCTTGACCAGCTCCTCGGCGGCCATGGTCTTGGTGATGTAGCCCATCGCCCCGGCCTTCAGGGCCGGCACCGCATAGCGCTCCTCGCCGTACATGCTGAGCATGACGACCCGCTGCTGCGGAAAATGCCTGCGCACCTCGGCCAGCCCTTCCAGTCCGTCATGGCCGGGCAGCGAGATATCGAGCACCAGCACGTCGGGCTGGTGCAGTTCCACCAGCTTCAAGGCCTGTTCCAGGTCGGCCGCCTCGCCGACCACGCGCAGGCCGGCGGCCGAGCGGATGATCTTCTTGACGCCTTCGCGCAGCAGTTCGTGGTCGTCGGCGATGACGAGACTGGTCATGGTCGGAATCCTTTTTCTCTTTTCGAATGCAGGGGAACGCGCACGGACACCAGGGTGCCGCGCGGCGCAAGGGGGCCGGCGAGCAGCTTGCCGTCGACCAGCTCGGCGCGCTCGCGCATGCCCTGCAGGCCGAGCGAGGCGCCGCGGCGCAGCTGGGCGCGCGGGATGCCGACACCGTCGTCGCGCACGCGCAGCACCAGCAGATGGCCGCGCCGCTCCAGGCTGACCCAGACCTTGGTGGCCTGGGCGTGGCGCAGCACATTGGTCATGGCTTCCTGGAGGATGCGCAGCAGCGCCGCCGAGGCCGGGCGCGAGGGATGCGGACGGGCGGGTTCGAAGCTCACGTGACAGGCGATCCGGGTCCGGCGCTCGAAGTCGTGCACGTGCCAGGTGATGGCGGCGTACAGGCCGTGCTCGTCGAGCTCGGGCGCGCGCAGCTCGGTGGCGATCGCGCGCACCAGGCCGATCGCGCGCTCCAGGGTCGCGCTGGCCGAGCCGAGTTCGCCGATGATGGCGCCGCGCACCATCGGCCGGGACTGATCGCGCAGGTCGTCCTCGAGCAGCTTGATGTCGATCTTGGCGGCCGACAGGATCTGGCCGAGCTGGTCGTGCACCTCGCGCGCCAGGGCCTTGCGCTCGTTCTCGCGCACCGTCTGCAGGCGCTCGTACAGGGTGCGCAGCTCCTGGCGCGCGATCTCGCTCTCGGCTTCGCCGCGCTTGCGGGCGGTGATGTCGCGGGCGATCGTGACGAAGCAGCGGTCGCCCTGCCACAGCGGTGCGATCAGGGACACGAAGTGGGCCACCCACAGCCTGCGCCCGTCCGGGCAGCGGTAGCGCACCTCTTCCTCGAAGGAATCGGCCTCGCCCGCCAGCAGGCGCTCGCGGCCGGCGTGCAGGCGCTCCATGCCCGCCGGCTCGATCCAGTCCTGCAGCGAGCGCTCGCGCACGCTGGCCGCATCCAGGCCCACCAGGTCCGCATACGCGGCGTTGGCGTGCACGATGCGGCCGCTGCGGTCGCTCAGCGCGATGCCCCCGGGCGCGCGGTCGAACACCGCCCCCAGCAGGCCGCTGGCCGCGCGCAGCTGCTCGGTGCGCTCCGCCACCCGCCGTTCCAGCTCGGCGTGCGCTTCGCGCTGGGCCTCTTCGGCCAGCTTGCGCCCGGTGATGTCGGTGGCGAACAGCAGCACCCCGTGCGGCGCTGGGTAACAGCGCACTTCGTACCAGCGGTGCGCCTCGCGGTCGAGGTGCTCGACGGCGGACGTGTCGCGCGCCCCGACCGCGTCGCGCACGGCCCGCTCCAGGGGGCTGCCGGGCAGGCAGGGAATCAGCTCGCCCAGCGGGACGCCGACCGCCGCCGCCTTGGGCCTCCCGGCCGCGGCGGCGTCGTTCAGGGCCACCACACGCAGTTCGCGGTCGAGGCTGACGACGATGTCGCGGGTGCCGTCCAGCACCGTGGCCAGGTCGTGGCGCAAGCCGGCGATTTCGCGCCGCAGCGCGGTTTCCCGCTCGAAGGCGGCGCGCCGCACGCGCGCCATCTGCACGTGCGAGCGCACCCGCGCGCTCAGTTCGCGCCCGCTGAAGGGCTTGGCGATGAAGTCGTCGGCGCCGGCGTCGAGCGCTTCCAGGCGCGCTTCCTCGTCGGAACGCGCCGACAACACCAGCAGCGGCACCGCGCCCGCCACCTGGTCGCGCCGGATACGGCGCACCAGGTCCAGGCCGCCGGCGCCGGGCAGCATCGCATCGACCAGGACCAGGTCGGGCGCGGCGCCGCGCAAGGCCGCCAGCGCGGCCTCGGCGCCCGCGACCGAGGACACCGCGCAGCTGTCGCGCAGCAGGCGCGCCACATAGCGCACCACGTCTTCGTCGCGCTCGACCACCAGCACCCGCGCGCCCTGCCTGGCCTCGGTCCGGCCCAGCGCGGCCGGCGCCCCCTCGATCTCGTAGCGCTCCAGTTCGTCGCGGAACTGGGCGCGCCGCATCACCTGGGCCTGCGGCCGGGGCGGCTGGCGCATGGCCCCGCCCGGCGCCGGACGCCGCCAGGGAACGCGCACCGTGAAGCGGCTGCCCATGCCGCGCCGGCTTTCGAGGGCCACGTCGCCGCCGTGCAGGCGCGCCAGCTCGCGCACCAGGGCCAGGCCGACGCCGCCGCCGTCTCCGCCGGCGGCCTCCGCACTGCGGCTGCGGTAGAAGCGCCCGAACACGCGCGCGGTTTCCTCTTCCTCGATGCCGATGCCGGTGTCCGCCACCTCCAGCTCGATCCAGCTCCCGCCTCCGCCCAGGCGCACCGCGATGCCGCCTTCACGGGTGAACTTGAAGGCGTTCGACAGCAGGTTGAAGACGATCTTCTCCCACATGTCGCGGTCCAGCATCGCCTGGCCCGGCTCCAGGGTGCTCGTGACCGTCAGGCGCAGCCCCGCCGCCTCGACCGGCGCGCGGAACAGGGCCGCGATCTCGGCCGTCGCGACCGAAGGGTCGACCGGTTCGAGCACCAGCGGCAAGGTGCCGGCCTCGATGCGGGCGAAATCGAGCAGGGAGCTGACCAGCTTGTTCAGGCGGCGCGCGTTGCGGTCGGCCATCTCCACCGCTTCGCGCACTTCCGGCGCCAAAGGCGCGCCTTGCCCGTCCAGCAGCGCGCCCAGCGGGCCGAGGACCAGGGTGAGCGGCGTGCGCAGCTCATGGCTGGCGCCGGCGAAGAAATGGGAACGGCTGCGCTCCAGCTCGGCCATGGCGGCGATGCGCTCGCGTTCGGCGACGTCGGCCTCGGCCACCGCGACCGCGTGGGCGACATGGCCGCCGACCTGGTCGAAGAAGGCGCGGTAGGCGGCGTCCAGCTGCCGGCGCGGGTTGACCCCGACCAGCAGCACCCCGCCGGGCGCATCCTGGCCGCCCGGTCGAAACGGTATCGCCAGCATCTGGCGCGGCGCTTCCGGCCAGGGGCCGCTGACGCCGAGCGCCTCGACCGCGCGCGCGGCATCCATCAGCACCGGTTCGCCGCTCTCGATCGCGAGCGCCGCCAGTCCGGCCAGGGTCGCCGCCGAGGCGGCGGGCAGCTGCTCGCCAAGGTACCCGGTGGCGAACAGGCAGCCCAGGCGCCCGCCGGCGCCGGCGCGCAGCAGCGCGGTGAACGGCAGGTCGCGACGGTTGAAGTCGAGCGCTTCGCGCACGCGCATCAGCAGGTCGTCGCTGCGCCGTCCGCGCGCTACCGCGGTAGCCAGGTCGGACACGGTGCGCTGGCGGCGCTCGGCCAGCACCCGTTCGGTGGTTTCCATGAAGGCGATGAAAACGCCCCCGACCGTTCCCCGCGCGCTGACGATGGGACTGTACGAGAAGGTGAGATAGGCTTCGACCAGTTGTCCATACGGGTCGATCGGCAGCTCCAGGTCGTCGTTGCGCACGGCCAGGCCGGTGCGCAGCACGGATTCGAGCATGGGTTGCAGTGTCGGCCAGGCGTCCGGCCAGACGTCCATCACGCGCTGGCCCATGGCCCAGGGATGCTTGTTGCCGAACACGCTGACGGCGGCGTCGTTATAAACGTAGACCAATTCCGGGCCCCACGCGATCGCCAGCGGGAACTGCGAGCTTAGGCAGATGCCGGCGGCCGCGCGCAGCTCGTCGGGCCAGGCCGACGGCGGCCCGAGGGGCGTGCTGCGCCAGTCTTTGTCGCCGGCGACGCCGGGCAGGCGCGAAAACCCGGGCAAGGGTTCGGACATGGAATCGGACAACTGCATGGGCGCCGTTCCATCCTGTGGGGTGATCATGGCGATTGGACAATCCTCGAGGCGTCGGCGAGCCCAATGCCGCCGTCCGAACTTCTGTAACAATTCTACCGATTGCAACCGAGCAATTGCAAATTCTTTGACCGTAAATACGCCACATTTCACACTTTACGGGATACTTCGACCTGCTCCAAAGCATCGCATCGCGCTGCCTTTGGGATACAATGTCGCTGATTTGCCGCGGCTCCGGCCGCGGCGCCTGTTCACCATTGAGGGCCGGAAGGCTCGCCGCGTTGCCGAATGCCGCAATGCGGCCTCCGCACAGATGCCGATGAAATCACTCCCGATCTTTGTGTCTCTCCTGGCCGTGCATGCCATGGCCGCCGCCGCTCCCGACCTGCCCGATGTCGGCAACGTCCACGCGCCGCTGACCGTCGTCAAGCCCGCCGAACTGCCGGACGGCGCCTGGTTCACGTCGGCGGAGCTGGGCGCGATCTCGACTTCCGGCAACACCACCGGCACCTCGGTGACCGGCAAGATCGACGCCAGCCACGAGACGCCCTCGTGGCGCCATGAGTTCGTCCTGAGCGGCTTCTTCAAGGAAGACGAGTACGAGGACGAGGACGGCAACCGCCAGAGCAGCCGCACGGCCGAGCGCTACGCGGTGTCGGCCAAGGCCTCGCGCAAGCTGGTCGGCGCCGGCCGCCGCGCCTTCGTGCTGGGCTCGCACGTCAACGACCGCTTCGGCGCCTACACCCGCTATTCGACCATCGGTATCGGCCACGGCTCGCGCTGGCTGGACGCCGCCGACAAGACCCTCGACGTGGAGATCGGTCCCGGCTATTTCACGGGCGAGCGCGCCACCGGCGAGGACGAGAACGGCATGACGGTGCGCGGCGCGGCCCAGTTCCGCTGGCGCGTCAGCCCCTCGGCCTTCTTCGCCCAGACCGTCAGCGTCGAGAAAGGCACCTCGAACACCCACTCGGTGTCCGAGACCTCGCTCAGCACCAAGATCAACGACACCATGCAGATGAAGGCCGGTTTCAGCGTGCGCAACGATACCAGCGTGCCGACCGATAAGAAGAACACCGATACCCAGACCTCGCTGACGATGGTCTATTCCTTCTGAGGGGCCCGCCAGCGCAGTTCCCGGCTGGCGCCCTCGTCATGCAAGGCCTGGAAGCCCAGGCCCGCGTACAGGCTGCGCGCCCCGGCATTGTCGGCGCGCACCCGCAAGGCCAGCGCCTGGCCGCCCTCCCCGGCTTCTTCCTGCAAGGCCAGCAGCACGCTGCGCGCATGGCCGCGCCGGCGCGCCCGCGGCGCGATCGAGAGATCGACCACGCGCAGTTCGCCCGGCCTGCGGTCGAGCACCAGGCGGCCGACCGGGCCTTGCACGTCTTCCACGATCCACTCCTCCGCCTGCGGGCAGGCCCGGGCATAGGCTTCGCGCTGCAACGCCTGCTGGTAGCGCGCGATGCCCTCGACCACGGCGCGCGGCACCGGCAGCGCGCCCAGGTCGGGCCGGGTCGACAGGTAAAGCGCCGCCAGGAAGTCCGCGTCGCCCGGACCCGGGACGCGCGCGGACAAGCCGGCGAAGCCGCGCGCGCTCAAGGCGGCGCGGGCTGGGCCGGGGCCTGGCCGGATGGCTGCGAACCCGCCAGCACCAGGGCCAGCAAGCTGAGCAGCGCCGCGGCGCTCAGGTAGTAGCCGACGTACTCGAGGCCGTAATTGGTGGCCAGCCAGGTCGCCACGTAGGGCGCCAGCGACGCGCCCAGGATGCCCGCGAAGTTGAAGGTGAGCGAGGCGCCCGTGTAGCGGACTTCAGCCGGGAACAGCTCGGCCAGCAGGGTCCCGAGCGGCCCGTAGGTAAAGCCGACCAGGCACATGCCCAGCACCATGAACACGCCGGCCGACAGCAAGGTCCCGGCGCCGAACAGCGGCCCGTAGAGCAGGCCGAAGGCGGCGATCCCCGCGCTGACCAGCATCATCGCAGTGCGCCGGCCGTGGCGGTCCGCCAGCAGGGCCGAAGGCGGAATGGTGAGCGCGAAGAACACTACCGCGAACAGCTGCAGCAGCAGGAACTGCTGGCGCGAGAAGCCCAGCTTTGTCGTGCCCCAGCTCAGCGCGAACACCGTCATCAGGTAGAACACCACGAAGGTGGCGAGCGCGATCAGGGTGCCCAGCACCAGGGCGCGGCCGTGCTGCGCGAACACGGCCACCGCCGGCATCCGCACCCGCTCGTTACGGTCGAGCACCTTCTGGAAGTCCGGCGTTTCCGTGATCTTCAGGCGCACATAGAGGCCGACGATGACCAGCAGCGCGCTGGCCAGGAAGGGAACGCGCCAGCCCCAGCTGAAGAATTCCGCGTCGCTCAGCACTTCACCCAGCAGCAGGAAGGTGCCGCCGGACAGGAAGAAGCCGATCGGCGCGCCCAGCTGCGGGAACATGCCGTACCAGGCGCGCTTGCCCGGCGGCGCGTTCTCGGTGGCGAGCAGCACCGCCCCGCCCCACTCGCCGCCCAGGCCCAGGCCCTGGCCGAAGCGGCACAGGGCCAGCAGCAGCGGCGCCAAGGTGCCGATCGCGGCATAGGTCGGCAGCAGGCCGATCAGGACCGTGGACAGGCCCATGGTCAGCAGCGCCGCGACCAGGGTGGCCTTGCGCCCGATGCGGTCGCCGAAGTGGCCGAACACGGCCGAACCCACCGGGCGCGCGAAGAAAGCGATGGCGAAGGTGGCCAGCGACTGCAGGGTGGCCGCGGCCGGGTCGGCCGCCGGGAAGAACAGGCGCGGGAAGACCAGCACCGCGGCCGTGGCGTAGATGTAGAAGTCGTAGAACTCGATGGTGGTGCCGATCAGGCTGGCGAACAGGACGGTGCGCGGTTTGTTGGCGGGCGCGGGTGCCTTGCTTGCAGCCAGGCTCATGCGTTGCCCGCCTGGGCCAGGGCCATGCGCACCTCGTCGGCCGTATCCGGGCGCACCACGCGCGCCACTTCCTGGCCGTCCTTCAGGACCACGACGGTTGGCCACAGCTTGATGCGGAAGGAGCGGCCCAGCGGGCGGCCGGGTCCGTCCTCGACGCGGACGTGGCGCGCGGACGGATAGTCGGCCAGCGCCTGGTCGATGGCCGGCTCGGCGGCGCGGCAGTAGCCGCACCAGTTGGCGCCGAAATCCAGGGCGACGATACCGGGCGTCGCATCGATGGCGCTGCGTTCGGGCTGGGCGGTTTGGTAGGGTGCAGCCATGGTGTCCTCCTCGTTCTTGCTTTAGTGATACTTAGCGATAGTGTAAGCCTACCTCAAAACGGGCCGGCTGGCATGCGCCGACCCTCCCGGTGGTCCGGGCGCCCAAGCAAAAAGCGGTCCGAGCGTGAAACACCGAACGGAAGACCTGGGCGCACGCTGGCACTCTGGCGCCAGACTCATGATGAAAAGGAGGCAATTATGTCTGACAATCTGAAAGACAATGGCCCGCAGGACCGTGCCCGCATCAATGTGCACGAGGAATGGGAAGTACGCCACTGGACCGAAGCGCTGGGCGTGAGCCGCGAAGAGCTGGAACGCGCCGTGCAGCAGGTCGGCACCAGTGCCGAGGCCGTGCGCCAGCACCTCGCCCGCCGTTGATTCGTTACGCGGGCATTGCGCCCGGGTTCCTTGCCCCGGCCGGCCGCGGCTGATCCGCGGCCGCGCTTCCATCCCGCGGCCGCGCGCGTGGCGCCGCTGCCGGCGCCCGCCCTCTCTTGTTGCCTGCCGTCCGGCGCCTGTCGAGCTGGCGCCGGCGTCGCAGGCATTCCGGAAAGGAGTCCAGTTTGCGTATTTCCGCCTTCATCGCTTCCCTCGACATTTCTCCCGCCAATGCCCTGTTCGCGCTGGGCGCCGCCATCCTCAGCTTCTTCGCGATGCATGGCGTGCTGCTGCTGGTGCGCAAGCGCCTGTCCCGCCTGAGCGAGGAGCGCGCGCACCGGCCGGTCGCCGAAGTCCTCAGCCGGACCCTGGCCCGCACCAGCACCCTGGCCATCTTCGTCACCTCGATCCTGATCGGCCTCTCGGTGCTCGACCTGCCGCCGCCCTGGAACACCCGCCTCGGCCACCTGTGGTTCTTCACCCTCGGTATCCAGCTGGCGCTCTACCTGCACCGCGCGATCCGGGTCGGCGCGCGCCGCTACTTCCGCGCCCACAGCCACGGCCGCGAAGACGAACAGGTCACGGTCGCCCATACCCTGGTGATCTGGGTGCTGCAGACCAGCGTGTGGGCGATCTTCATGCTGGCCCTGCTGTCCAACCTCGGCATCAACGTCACCACCTTCGTCGCCAGCCTGGGCATCGGCGGCATCGCGATCGCGCTGGCGGTGCAGAACATCCTGGGCGACCTGTTCGCCTCGCTGTCGATCGCGGTCGACAAGCCTTTCGAGGTGGGCGACTCGATCTCGGTCAACAATTTTTCCGGCACGGTCGAACACGTGGGCCTCAAGACCACGCGCATCCGCGCCCTGGGCGGCGAGCAGATCGTGATCGCGAACGCCGAGCTCTTGCGCAATACCGTGTTCAACTACCGGCGCATGAGCACCCGCCGCATCCAGTTCACACTGCGCGCCAGTCCCGCCACGCCGCCCGAGCTGGCGGCGCGCGTGCCCCAGGCGCTGGGTGAACTGATCGGCAAGCACGAAAAGCTGCGCTTCGACCGCGCCCACCTCAAGACGGTCGACCAGAACTGGATCGAGTACGAGGTGGTCTACACCATGCTCGACACCGACTACAACCTCTACATGGACACGCAGCAGGCGATCAACCTGGACGCCATGCGCATGTTCGCGGAGCTGGGCATCTCGACGGCTCCCAGGCCGCAGCACCTGTTGCTGCAGGAATTGCAGGGCCAGCCCGCGCCCGCCGGACACGCCGGCGTGCGGCCGGCGCAAACGCGCATGCGCACGTCCTGAACCTTCACCACGGAGTGAACCATGAACCAGCCGAAGCAGCAGCAAGAGCCGCCGGGCGTCGAAGGCGCCCTCAACCCGCCGGCCGACCACGGCGAGTCCAGCTACCGCGGCAGCGGACGCCTGCGGGACAAGGCGACCGTGATCACGGGGGGCGACAGCGGCATCGGCCGCGCCGTCGCACTGGCCTATGCGCGCGAAGGCGCGGACGTCCTGATCGCCTACCTGAACGAGCACGAGGATGCGCAGGAGACCGCGCGCCTGGTGGGGGAAGCCGGCCGCAAGGCTGTCCTGATGGCGGGCGACCTGGCCGATCCGGCCCACTGCCGCGCCATCGTCGACAAGGCGGTGGCCGAATTCGGCCGCATCGACGTCCTGGTCAACAACGCCGCCTTCCAGATGAGCCACGATTCGCTGGAGGAGATCCCGGACGAGGAATGGGACTACACCTTCAAGGTCAACATCACTGCGATGTTCCACCTTTGCAAGGCGGCGGTGAAGCACATGGCGCCGGGCTCGTCCATCATCAACACCAGCTCGGTCAACTCGGACAATCCCAAGCCGACCCTGCTGGCCTATGCCACCACCAAAGGCGCCATTGCGAACTTCACGGCGGGCCTGGCCCAGCTGCTGGCCGAGAAAGGCATTCGGGCGAACTCGGTGGCGCCGGGGCCGATCTGGACGCCGCTGATTCCGTCCACCATGCCGCCCGACCAGGTCGAATCCTTCGGCCAGCAGGTGCCGATGAAGCGGCCCGGCCAGCCGAAGGAAGTGGCGCCGGTTTACGTGATGCTGGCCTCCGATGAAGCCAGCTATATCTCGGGTGCGCGGATCGCGGTTACCGGAGGAACCCCGATCCTGTAAGCCTCCCTGGCGGTTTAGTTGCGGCCGCCGGAGACCTGGCCCGAGACTTGGCCCGACCCCGTGCCGTTCGCGCCGCCCTTCGCACCGTCCTGGCCGGCGCTGCCGCCGACCGA
>NZ_JAGKSG010000079.1:0-10771 GCF_018119385.1 Massilia sp. AB1
GCAGCGTCGCGGCGCCCGGCGCCGGCATCTCGATGCTGCTTGCCGGGGGAACGCTGCTGCTGCTGCTCGCCTGGTCGCGCCGCCCGCAGCCGCTTGCCATCAGCGCCGCCGTGCTGCTCGGGGCGGGCCTGCTGGTGCAGCTCGACATGGGCCTGGGCGCGCGCGACAGCGCGTGGCTGCGCCACTTCCAGAACACGGCGGCCTTGCTGGCCCTCGGGCTGCCTGCGGGCCTGCTCCTGTTCTCCTGCCTGGGCCGCGGCGCCGTCTCGCGTCCCGTCGCCGAGCGCATCCTGCTGGCGCTGGCTGGCGCCGCCCTCGCCGCCCTGCTGGCCCAGGTCTGGCTGGGCGACGAGACCGGCGTATTCGACATGCAGCCGGTGGAATTCGCCAAGCTGGCCCTGGCGGCGCTGAGCGCCCACTGCCTGGCGCTGGCCGCCGGCAGCACCAACGGCACGCGGCGCGACTGGCGCTTCTGGCTGCGGATGGCCGCGCCGGTGCTGCTGTTCGTATTCCTGCTGGCGGCCGCCCTGGTGCGGGTCGACGACTACTCGCCGCTGGTGCTGCTGCTGGTGTGGGCCGGCGCCATGGCCCTGGCCTGGTGCTGGGCCAGCGGCCGCCGCGGCGCCGCCTGGATGCTGGCCTGCGGCGCCTGCGCGGCCCTGCTCGGCGGCGCGGCGCTGCAGCGTTCCGCCGACACCCTGGGGTCCCTCGGCTTCTATCCCGAACGCTTCCAGGTCTGGAACGACCCGGCGGTCCACCCGCATACGGGCCAGCAGATGCTGCTCGGCCTGCAGGCGGTCGCGCAGGGCGGCTGGTTCGGCGCCGGCGGCGCGCTCGGGCTGGACAGCCTCGGCCAGGCGGCCGGCGAGGCGCTGGCGATTCCGGCGGTGCAGGACGACTTCGCGCCCTCCTACCTGCTGCACCGCCACGGGCTGGCGGCGGCGCTGGCCCTGTGGTGCGTGCAGGCCCTGTTCCTGGCCGCGCTGCTGCACGCCGCCGTCCCGGCCTGGCGCCATGCCTGCGCAGCGGGCGACTTCCGCCGCGCCTGGCTCGGACGCTTCCAATGCTTCGCCCTGTGCGGCGGCGCGGCCTTCGTGGCCGGGCACCTGCTGCTGTCGTGGGGAACCAACCTGGCGATGTTCCCGATCATGGGCCAGCCGATGAGCTTCCTGTCCTCGGGCGGCTCGCACCTGCTGTTTTTCATCTGCCCCCTGCTAGCGTTCGGCATGGCGAGCGTCCAATTTCACGAGGAGAATCAATCATGCCGGTCTATGTCCAACACGAAGTCCTAGCCAAGGTCAGCGATGTGTTCAATGCCGAAGCCCTGTGGCAGGCGCCGGGCCTGGCGCTGTTCGCGCGCCGCCCGCTGCTGCGCGACCTGCTGGAACGCAGCCCGCGCGAACAGCGCGGACGCGCCGCCACGCGCTGCTTCTCGCATGTGACCCTGATGCTGCCGCAGGACGAGGTCGACGACGACCGCCACCTGACCCGCGGCGCGCGCGTGCGCGACCTGGCCCAGTCGCTGGCGGCCCTGCACCAGAAGGATTTCGCCGACCTGCTGGGCGGCGACGAGGTGCGCTACCACGTGGTGGGCGCCGACGCGGTACCGCCGGGCGAGGTCAAGGTCAAGTTCGGCCACGCGGTCTACCTGCCGGCGCCCGGGGAGCAAGTGCTGTACACGGTCAGCGCCTCGACCGACAGCGCGATCTGGCGCCCGGTCTGCGCGATCTACCCGAACCAGCGCCTGACCCTGGTCGGCATGGACGAAGCCAGCGCCACCTACGCCGTGCCCGGCTGGCCCTTCGGCGCGGAGGGCGGCCTGCTGCTGGTCCACGACGAGCCGGGTGCGCCGGTCGAGGTCCAGGTGCGTCCCAAGGACGCGCTGGACTGCAGCTTCGACGCCGCCAATGGCTACTACGTCCTGCGCGGCAAAGGCAATGCCGGCGCGCGCCTGCTCCTCAAGATCAGCCGCAGCGCGGCGGCGCCTGCCACAGCGCCCGCACGTCCGGCTGCCGCGCCCAGCGCGCCGCCGCAGCGCACGCCGGCCGTCTGGAAGGCGCGCAGCGCGCCCGCGGAAGCCGACATGACCGCCATGCCCATCGCCGCCGCCCGCCCCGCGCCGGTCCAGGCCGAGGACGCCACGGATGCCACCTATGCCCCGGTCGCGCGCCACCGCGTCACCCTGGCGGCCCTGGCCCTGCCACGCCTGAGCCGCTATCGCGACACCGGCGCCCAGGCCCTGGAGGTGGGACTGAACCAGCAGCTGCTTCCGAGCGCACCGGGCAAGGACAACGTGATCCGCTTCGCCGTCGACGAGGCCGACGAGCTGCACGCCATCACCTCGGCCGGGCGCCAGCGCATCGCCGTGCCGTCGAACTTCGCGCCGCTGGACCAGGCCGACATCCGCCTGCTGGCCGCGCCAGGGGCGCTGGCCGAGCGCTATGCGGCGCTGCTGGTGCTGCCGCAAGGCCCGGTGCAGCAGGCGCTGCCGGGCACGCGCCTGACCTTCGGACGCGGCATGCCCTCGCTGGCGGCGCTGCGCGTGCTCGACACGCCGCAGTTCCTGCGCCAGGCCGAAGGCGCCGCCGGCAGCGCCGACCGCCTGGGCCTGTCGCGCAACGCATTCAGCTGGGAAGCCGGCGCCGACGGCCTGCGCGTGGCGCGCCTGTCGGCCAGCCAGGCCTTGTACCACCTGGACGAGCAGCTGCGTCCCGTGGGCCAGATCGAGGCCGCGACGGCGGAGCAGCCCTACCTGGTCCCGCCTGGCCACCACCTGGTCGCCGGCCACTACGTGCTGCGCTTCGACGCCTGAGGTCCGGGATGGCCACCGCATTCCTCGCTTTCGGCGCCGGGCTGCTGCTCTCGCTCTGGGCCTGCGCCTACCTGACGCCGCGCGCATGGTGGCGCCGCCCCAACCTGCGCGCGGGCGGCGCGCTGGCCGCCGGCACCGCGGTGCTGGGGACCTCGCTCTACATGATTGCCGGCGATCCGCCCGCCACGGAAACCGCGCTCGCCGCTCCCTCAGCCGCGCCAGTGGCCGGGGCGCGTTACTGGACGCACGACGCGCTCAACCTCCGCGCCGCGACCGGGACCGACGCGCCCCGGCTGGCGGTGGTGCCGGCCGGCAGCCGGGTCGTGGCGACCGGCGAGCGCCGGGGAGACTGGTGGCAGGTGCGGGCCGACGTCGATGGCCGCCAGCAACAGGGATGGGCAAGCAGCTTATGGCTGCGCCGCGCCGACGAACATCGCTAGACGTCGTCCGGCGCCGGATAGCGCATCGGGTTGTAGTACAGACCCTTGGCGCACTGGGTCGGCCCGACCCGCACGAAACCGAAAGCTTCGTACACCGGAACCGCATAGTTGGAGGAATTGACGGTGAAGGCGCCCTCGCCGCCGCCGGCCAGGGCCGCGTCGCGCGCGACTTCCCACAGGCTGCGCGCGATGCCGCGCCGGTGCCAGCGCTTGCCCACGAACAGGTGGAACAGGTGGCTGCGGTCGCGCACCGCGACGAAACCGGCCAGCTGGCCTTCGACCACCGCCACGTGATACACATGCCCGCGCGCCAGGAAGCCGCGCACGCCCATCTCGTCGTTCTCGGCGAGGAAGTTGGACGCGCCTTCGGGAGGCGATTCGTGCACGATGTATTCCTTCGCCAGTTCGCGCAACAGCGCGGACACGGCCGGAATGTCGGCGGTGACAAGCGGTCGGATTTCCATGGTCTCTTTTGGTCAGCATGTGCTGGAACCGCCAACATACCACAGTTTTGAGTTGCCACAGGGCAATTTCGTTGACCGTTGCGCCCGAGCACGCCTACACTGTTCCGATCATGTCCCGCGCCAGCCTGAGCTCCCCCAGCCCCGCACCTGCCGATGCCGGCGCGCCGCGCCGCAAGGTGCCGCTCACGCGTCCGCTGCGCCATGCGCGCTACCGCAGCATCTGGCTGGCCAACCTGGTGTCCAACCTCGGCACCTGGATTCAGACCTTCGCCTCGGCCTGGCTGGTGGCTTCGCTGTCGAAGTCGGCGGCGGTCACTTCGCTGGTGCAGACCGCCACCTACGTCCCGATCTTCCTGTTCGCCCTGTTCGCCGGGGTGGTGGCGGACGCCGTGCACCGTCCCAAATTCCTGTTCTTCTGTAACCTCTACATGGCCTGCTGCGCCGGCGCCATGGCCCTGCTGGTCTGGTCCGGGCAGATGTCCAGCCTGCCGGTGCTGGCGATTACCTTCTGCCTCGGCATCGGCACGGCCTTCATCTGGCCGGCCTGGCAAGCCGCGCTTTCCGGGCTGGTCGAGCCGGACGAGGTCGAGGCGGCGGCCACGCTCAATAACCTCTCGTACAACCTGTCCGCCGTGATCGGCCCGGCGCTGGGAGGGATCCTGTTCGGCTGGATCGGCGCCGGCGCCCTGTTCCTGGCCAACGCCTTGTCCTTCGCCGGGCTGCTGGCCGTGTATTGGCTGTGGTGGCGCGAGCGCGCTCCCCAGGCCGCCGCGCGCGAAGACTTCCGCGCGCGCTTCCGCCACGGCCTGCGCTGCGCCATCGGTTGCGGCCGCTACCGCCGCATCCTGCGCAACGTCTGCTCGGTGTTCTTCTCCACCATCGCCTTCGCCAGCCTGCTGCCCGTCTTCGTGCGCGACGTGCTGCACATGCAATCCGGCGTCTATGGCATGCTGATGGGCTGCCTGGGCGGCGGCGCCGTCATCGCCGCCTTCTTCCTGCCGCAAGTGCGGGCGCGGGTCGACAAGACCGGGGTGCTGGCGGGCGCCCTGCTGGTCTACGGGGCGATGCTGCTCGCCATGCCCTTCACCCGTTCCCTGGCGCTGCTGGTGCCGCTGATCGTCTGCGGCGGCATGGCCTGGTCGGCCACGGTCTCCACGCTCAACGCGGCGGCCCAGCTGTCCTTCCCGGCCGAGGTGCGGGCGCGCACCCTGTCGATCTACCTGTTCGTGATGTCCGCGGGCTACGTGGCCGGCAGCCTGGTCTGGGGCCGGGTCGCCGACGCCTGGGGCGTGCGCGTGGCCCTGGCGGCGGCCGGCGCCTGCGTCGTCGCCAATGCCGTGGTGCTTGCCACGGGCAACCGCAAACACCCTATCTAATCGGCGTTTTGGGCAGGGCCACTCCGTAGTAAAGTAGCAAGGTTGATTCCACTACCTTGCCCATGCAGCCAGCCTTCTCCGATTTCCGCTTCGGTCCCCATTTCGATGTCGCGGTTGCCAGCCGAACCGGCTGCGGCCCCGCGCCCCGCGCCGAGAACCAGGACAACTTCGTCGTCATCGACTTCGACGGGCGCGCCTGCCATCTCCAGGACCAGGCGCCGCGCCGCCTTACCGTGCCCGGCTGGCTCCAGGGCCACGGCCGGATCGCGGTGCTGGACGGCATGGGCGGCCACGGTCATGGACGCGAAGCGGCGGAGGCAGTCGCCGAGGGGCTGCTCGCGCTACCGCCCTGCGTCAGCCTGGAGGAACTGACGGGCCACCTGGATGCCTTGCATGCCAGCCTGCAGCGCCGTTTCGCGCAAGCGCCCGGCGTCGCCCGGCCCGGCACCACCCTGACCATGCTCGAACTGCCGGCCGGCGGCGCGCCCCTGCTCTACCACGTCGGCGATTCGCGCCTCTACGAACTGGCCGCCGGCCAGGCGCGTCCGCTCACGGTCGACCATGTGCCGGCGACGGCCGCCGCCATGGCCGGCAAGCTGGACGAGGCCGGCTGGTGGCGCCAGGTGCATGGCCAGCACGCGCCCCAGATCGCGCAGGCTTTCATCCTCGGCAATACCTTCGCCGATCCGACCAGGCTGAGCGATTCCCTTTACCCGCTGGGCGCAAACAAGCTGCCGTCCTGGCTCGGCCAGCTGCCGGACCGGCGCGCGCTGGCGCTGCGCGGCGATGGCGTGTACCTGTTGGCGACCGACGGCTTCTGGTCCTGCACGCAGCCGGAGACTTTCGTCGGCTCGTGGGCGCACTTGTTCGACGGCTGCCCTGATGCGGCCTGCATGGTCGGGCGCCTGTTCGGCGCCATGGAACACGATCCGCCGGCCGGCCTCCAGGCCGACAACCTCACCGCGCTGGTGCTGCGGCCGCTGCCGCGTCATGCGGACGAGACGGCGCTGCCGGATGCCGGCGCTGACTAATTACGCTAAGAAAATAATGTCGTTTATCAATGATTTCGGCGCGCCACAGGCCCTCGAAACCGCGTAAGCTTGCCGCATACTGTCGACCGATCGTTTGTGTCCTGAGCCATCCATGAACCGCTGCCGCAATCCCGAGCATCCGCACTGCACCGTCTGGGTCCTGCCCGGCGACACCGTGTGCGCGCACGGGCATGCGCAGCCGCAGGCAGTGGCGCCCGCCGCCGCACCGGCCAGCATCGACACGATCACGGCCGCGCACGCCGCTCCCGTGCTGCAGCGCCCGCAGCTGCACATCAGCGGCTTCGACCCGCGCGCCGCCGGCGGACGACAGGCGATCCGCCTGGAGCTGCGCGGCATGCCCATGGACTGCGCGCCCGAGGTGCGCATGCTGGTGCGTTCGGCGCTGCGCCTGCGCGGCGGCGAAAGCTATATTTTCCAGCGCACCTCGCGCGGCGACTGGCGGCCGCTGTTCCTGGAATTCTCCTCGCGCGGGCTGGAGCATGGGCAGTACCGGATCGAGGTCGAACTGCACAGCCGCCACCCGCAGGCCCCCGACGCGGCCCGCACCTGGACCTGCTCGCCGGTGATCCTGGTGCCGCGCCAGGACGCCAGCCTGGGCGAGATCCACCAGGCCTTCCTGGCCACCCACAAGAACGTGCGCGTGACGGCGGATGACGCCGGCATCGCGCGAGTCCATGCGCCCGGGGGCGGACGGGTCGATATCGACGTCACCGCGCGCAACGCCTCGATCGCCCAGGTCAAGCTGGACCCCGAGAACGGCAAGGTCGACCTGGGCTTTTCCACCATCGCCTGGGACGAGGACCTGATCGAGATCGACCTGCCGGCCGAACGGGACCCGCATCCCTGCCCTGCAAGCAGCGCCTGCCTGCTGCTCGCGGACGCCGACTCGGCCACGCAGCGCCACGTGCGCCTGTTCGCGCTGGACGAGTGCGTGCTCGGGCGCTTCGAAGCCACGGAGCCGGAAGCCGACTTGCTGTTGTCCTACCATAGCGATGCCGGCGCGGAGCCCGGCGGACTCACCCGCCGCATTTCAGGCCGCCACGCGGTGATCCGGCGCGGCCGGGGCGGTTTCGAGATCGAGGACGTGTCGCGCTTCGGCCTGCTGGTCGATGGCGTCTGGCCCGGCAAGCACACGCCGGTGCCGCTGCGCCTGGGCATGCGCATCGAACTGACTGCGAGCATCAAGGGCATCGTGAGCCTGGAAGTGACGGCCGTGCTGGCGCACGCGCTGGTGCTGCACCGGACCGATGGCGGGGCAAGGGCCGAGTGCTACGTCCTGATGGCGCCAGACGTGGTTCCTGCTGCGGCCGCGCCAGGCGACTGCCTGCCGCCGGCGGAGGCCATGCCGCTGCTCTTCCATCGGGACGGCGGCTTCTGGCGCCTCGACCAGGCGAGCGGAACCGAAACGCCGCTCGCGCCGGGGCTTGCTGCCGCTGGCCTGGGCGGCCCGGATCAGCAGGTGCGTTTCACAGCCCTAGCCTATCCCGACGCACGCATAAGCCGCCGCAGCCCCGGCGACCGCCGGGGCCACGTCGCGGCATCCCACTACCTCAGCTGAGCAACGCCTGGGCGATCGGCCTGGACTAGACGCCCGACGGGCGCAGGACCAGGAAGATCAGCGAAGCGCCAGCCAGCAGCGCTGCCTGCAGCGCGAAGACGATAGCGGGAACCCGGAGATGTTCAGGAATTTTCATGGCGCATCCTTTCAACTAAAAGGAAACCCCGGCTGGAAACCCGGTTGGGAAATCCAGCATACTCCTGGTCGGAGGCGGCCCGCAAGCCTTGGCCGTGCGGAAAAAGCAGTCTGCGCCCTAGTCGCGCCGCCAGGCCGCCGGCCACTGCGGCAGTGGAATCCGCTCGTTGTCGCCCGGAACTGGTACGAAACGCTGCTCTTCCCAGTCGCGCGCCGCCTGTTCGATGCGTTCGCGGCTGCTCGACACGAAGTTCCAGAAGATGAAGCGGCGCCCGTCCAGCGGGTCCCCGCCGATCACCACGAAACGCGCTCCGCCCTGCGAGCTCACGCGCACCGGCGCGCCCGGCTCGACCATGGCCATCGTGTTGTGCCCGACTTCCTCGCCGTCGATCTCGATCGCGCCGAACGGCGCATAGAAGGCCGTTTCCTCCGGCAGCCAGTCGAGGTCGAGCGCCGCGCCCGGTTCCAGGGTCACGTCGAGGTAGAGCGTGTGGCTGAAGGTGGGCACCGGCGAAGTGTGGCCGAAGGCGCTGCCCACCAGCACGCGCACCTGGCCGCCTTCGAAGCGGATCTCGGGAATCTCGCTGGCCGGCGTATGGCTGAACGCGGCCGGGGCTTCCTCGTATTCGCGCGGCAGCGCTGCCCACAGCTGCAAGCCGTGGGTGCGGCGCGGCTTGTCGAGCAGGTCTTCCGGGGTGCGCTCGGAATGGACGATGCCGCTGCCGGCCGTCATCCAGTTGATCGCGCCCGGCTCGATGCGCTGCTCGGTGCCCAGGCTGTCGCGGTGCATGATCGCGCCTTCGAACAGGTAGGTCACCGTCGCCAGGCCGATGTGCGGGTGCGGACGCACGTCATGGCGCGAACCAGGCTGCGCCTCGACCGGTCCCATGTGGTCGAAGAACAGGAAGGGCCCGATCGACTGGCGCGCCGCCGCCGGCAGGATGCGCCGCACGGTGAAGCCGCCGCCGAGGTCCTTGTCGTGCGATTTGAACAGGTGTGCAATGGCCATCTCGGGTCCCGTGGTGAAAAAGGCAATGCCCCACTCTACACCAGAATCGGCGGCCTTTCAGCACTCAAAAGCAGGACGTCCCTGCCCATCTCCCTTCAGGAAGCGCTCGACCGCTCCGGCGATGCGCTCCTTCAGCAGCGCCGGTCCACCATCGAACATGTCGTTGTGGCGCGCGCCCTCGAGGTCGAGGATGCAGGCGCGGTAGCGGCGCCGCTCCTGCGCGTCCGGCAGCACGCCGGGGTCGGCGCCGGTGTCGGCGGCGCGCAGGGACAGCACGCGGATCGCGCTTGAGCGCGGCAGCGCGGCGCGCCGGTTGTCGAGCGTGACCAGGGCGGCGATGCCGGCCGGGTCGAGCGAAGCCAGCACGGCGGAACTGTCGCCGCCGAGCGAGTGCCCGACCAGCACCGCATGCCGCCAGTCATAGCCCGGATGGGTCCCCGCCAGGACGCGGTGGACGAAGCGGATCGTCGCCGCACCGCGCTGCGCCATCTCGGCACGCTGGCGCGCCAGGTCGCCCTGCGGGTCCATCTTCGGATCGCCCGGCGCCTCGTGGCCGATGCTGGCCACCAGATAGCCATGGCGCGCCAGGCGCTCGGCCAGGAAGGAATATTCGAGGTGGCTGTTGCCGTAGCCGGGGCTGAGCAGCGCCACCGGGCAAGGCCGCGCCGGCGTGCAAGCCGCGTCCGGAAAGTACAGCGCCACCGGCACCGGGCGGGCGCGCGCCTCGTCCAGCAGGGTCATCGTGGCCGGGGCCGCGCTCGCGCCGGCGGACATGCATGTCGAGAGGGCGAGCGCCCCCAGCGCGGTCAGGCGCATCGTGTCTCCTGGTGATTGGCTAGTCCAGCTCGCGCACGACGCGCAAGCCGACGATGTCGTTCGACAGCACCGCCGAGAAGCCGTTGCGCAGCGCCGAACGCAGGTAGCGCGGATTATAGAGCCAGGAACCGCCGCGCAGGATGCGCCGCGCCTGGTCGCCGCCCTGTTCCCAGGCGCTGCCGTCGTTCGGCGCGCCTTCGTAGTTTTCGTGCACGACGTCCTGCACCCATTCCCAGACGTTGCCGTGCATGTCGTACAGGCCCCAGGGATTGGGCGGGAACATGCCTGCCGCCGTGGTGCCGCGCCGGTACGCGCCGGCCGGACCGCCGTTGTAGGTGAAGCTGCCGTCGTAGTTGGCCAGCTCGGGCGAGATCGTGTCGCCGAAACTGAAGGCCGTATGGGTGCCGGCGCGGCAGGCGTATTCCCATTCCGCCTCGCTCGGCAGGCGGTAGCGCCTGCCGGTGGCCGCGCTCAGCCACTGCAGGTACTTCTGCGCATCGAACCAGGTGACGCCGACCACCGGATGCTCGTCGCTCTGCGGGAAGCCGGGTGCGGCCCAGTCGATTTCGCCATTCGGCTGCCAGCCCGTGGCCAGCACGAAGGCGCGCCATTCGCCGACCGTCACGGGATAGCGCCCCATGGCGAATGGCCGCTCGATGCCGACCCAGTGCTGGGGCGTCTCGCGCGCCAGCCAGTTCTTTTGCGCGCCGGCCGCCATCGCGATGCGGCGTTCGTGATCCGGAGAGCCCATCTGGAAACGGCCGGCCGGGATCGGCACCAGCGCGGGACCCGCGCCGCTGCCGTCGAGGAAGGGGTCGCGCAGCGGCGCGTGGCTGTCCGCTGCTGCACGCGCAGGAGCCGGCGGCGGCGGCTGCGGCTCGGCGGCGCTTCGTGCCGCCTGCTCCACGCGCACGCGCTGCTGCTCCGCCAGATAGGCAGCGGCGGCCTTGGCCTGGGCGGCCTTGCGCTCGGCCTCCTCCTGGGCCAGCCTGGCCTTGGCTGCTTCCTCGGCGCGCCTGGCCAGCAATTGCTGGCGCAGCGCTTCCTTGCGCGCGGCCCGGGCTTCCTCGGCGGCGGCCCGTTCGCGCCGCTGCCGCTCCCGCTGCTGC
>NZ_JAGKSG010000008.1:0-147146 GCF_018119385.1 Massilia sp. AB1
GGCGTGACCATCCCGAGCGTGACGCCGCCGGCCCAGCCGGCCGCTATGACGCTAGAGGCGCGCCGCGTGGTGGCCGACGGCGCGGAGCGCGACGTGCCCCTGCGCCTCTATGTCGACAGCGTGCGCCAGAAACTCGAACGCAATGCCGTGCTGGGCGGCGCGCGCTTCTCGCCGCGCGAAGTGCGCATCGATCCCCTGGTCAGCGTGTCGCTGCGCAGCGACGGCAGCATCGACGACGTGACCATCCTGCGCTCCACCGGCCGCCCGGACATGGACGAGGCGGTACGCCGCTTCGTGCGCCTGAACGCACGCTACTCGGCCTTCCCGCCCAACGTGGCGGCGCGCTTCGACGTCATCGAGATCCGCCGCGTGTGGGCTTTTGCCGACGGTCTGAAGCTGATGGAAGAGATGCGCTAGACGCCTGTCCGCACTCCCGCGCCCTCCAACCCTTATCTTTGACGCGCGGCAAAGCCGGGCCTGATAGACGCCGTACGCTGAGTTGAACGACTCAAGTAATGCGTCTATTTTTGATAGGCAACAATCATGGCTGCGTTTTGTTCAGTTGCAATATCGGGTTGCGGAAACGCCTGGTGCACGTCCCGGCTGTCCATGCCGCTGCTGCGGCCACTTGCCCGGCTACTGCCCCGCTTGCTTACCCGGCGCCCGGCACTGCTGCCCTGTCTTGTCATCTCCTGCCTGTTGCTGCCCTTCCTGTCAGGCTGCGCCACCGGGCTTGGTTTCGCGTCCCATGCGGGTCCGGCCGGCGGCGGCGCCGCTCCACCTACCGAGCTCATAACTGAACAACTCATCCAGGCCGAGCAGCAGGCGAAAGCCGGCGCCGCGCGCCAGGATCTCACCCCCCTGTTCGTGGCGCAGCCGCCGCCGTACACCATCGGCCGCGGCGACATCCTGGCCATCGTGGTCTGGGACCATCCCGAGCTGGCCGCGGGTGGCATGAACACGGCCACTGCGCTGGCCGACGGCGGCGGGGCGGCGTCGAACGCGGCGCCGCCGGGCTTCGCCGTCGACCACCTGGGGCGCATCCAGTTCCCCCTGATCGGCCTCCTGAAGCTGGAGGGCCTGACCGAAGAGCGGGCGCGCGACCTGCTCACCCGGAAGCTCGCCCGCTACATCGCCCATCCCAACCTGACGCTGCGGGTCCAGGCCTATCGCAGCAAGCGCGTCTATATCGACGGCGAGGTGCGCACACCGGGCCTGCACCCGATCGACGACATTCCCATGACCCTGGTCGAGGCGCTCAACCGTGCCGGCGGCATGAACCCGACGGCCGACCAGAGCCGCATCGTCCTCGAGCGCGGCGAGCAGCGCTACACGGTCAACCTGCGCGAGCTGGTCCAGAAGGGCGTCAATCCCGGCGCCATCCTGCTCGAGCACGGCGACGTGGTGCGCGTCCATTCCCGCGACGAGAGCAAGGTGTTCGTCTCGGGCGAGGTGATCACGCCGCGGGCGCTGACCATGCACGACGGCCGCCTGACCCTCAACGAGGCGCTGGGCGAGACGGGCGGCATCAGCCCCCTGAGCGGCGATGCGCGCCAGGTCTACGTGGTGCGCAAGACGCCGGAGCGTACCCGCGTGTTCCGGCTCGACGCCCGGGCCAGCGGAGCGCTGGCGATGGCGGAATCCTTCGAGCTGCGCCCCAAGGATGTGGTGTACGTCGCCGCCTCGCCGCTGGCGAACTGGAACCGCCATCTCAGCCTGCTGTTCCCGGGCGCGCTGACCTCGGCCGTCGGCGTCACCACCCGGCCCTGAACGGAGGAGCCTCGCCATGACCACGCCGCACGACCCGCATCCTCGCCCCTTGAGCCACATCTACCACAGCCCGCCGGTACTCTCGGTGCCCTTCGATCCGCGCCCGCCCGAGCCAGTGCCAGAAGAGCCGAGCGTCGACCTCAAGGGCTATCTGAACACCCTGTAGCCGAGGCCCACGATGCCGATCACGGCGCTACGGTCTTGCAGCCGGGCCAGCAGCTGCTTCAGGTGGTCTGATTGGTTCTCGTCTCGCATGGATATCCTCGCCGGTGGCTTCAGAGTGATGGGTGGTCGGGTGTCGATCGCTTGCGCTCAGATGCGCTCGATTCGGAAAGGCACGAATTTTCTGTTCAGGCCGGCGCTCTCGGCGGTATGTTCCTCGGCCTCCGGGGCCGCTTGCGGGGCCTGGGGCACGTATTCGGCCACGATGGCCTTGACCATCGATTCGATGGTGCCGCGCTCGTGGGTTTCGCAAGCCATCATCAGGCAGGTGATGCAGGTCTCGAGCACGCTGGGACGCAGCGCGCTTTCCTTCATGCGCATGATGCGCGGATGCTCGCTGGGGAAGACCACGCCGTCGGTCAGCAGCTCCTCGTGCAGTTTCTCGCCCGGGAACAGGCCGACGAACTGGATCTCGATGTCGCCGCGCGGAATCTGCGGGTTGCGCTCGGTCAGGCCATGCATGGCAATCATGGTGCGGGCCAGGTCGACGATGCGCACCGGTTCGCCCATGTCCAGTACGAACACGTCGCCGCCCTTGGCCATGGCGCCGGCCTGGATCACGAGCTGGGCGGCTTCCGCGATCAGCATGAAATAGCGCGATACCTCGGGATGGGTGATCGTGACCGGGCCGCCGCGCGCGATCTGGCGCTGGAACAGCGGGATCACCGAGCCGGACGAACCGAGCACATTGCCGAAGCGGACCATGCAGAAGGTGGTGCCGGCGCCGCCGCGGGCCGCGGCGGCCTGGAAGATCAGCTCGGCGATGCGCTTGCTGGCCCCCATGATGTTGGTCGGACGCACCGCCTTGTCGCTGGAGATCAGCACGCAGGTGCGCACGGCATGGCGGGCGGCGCTGGCCGCGATCACCTGGGCGCCCAGCACGTTGTTGCGCAGCCCTTCGACGATGTTGGCTTCCACCAGGGGCACGTGCTTGTAGGCGGCTGCATGGTAGATGGTGTCGACCTTGCCCTCGCGCAGGATGCGGTCGACCAGGTCGGCATTGCAGACCGAGCCCAGGTGGGCCTGGATGGGCAGCTCGGGAAAGCGCGTGGCGAGCTCCTGGCGGATGGTGTACAGGGCGAATTCGGAGTGGTCCAGCAGGTGCAGGCGCGCCGGAGTCAGGGTGACGATCTGGCGGCACAGCTCGCTGCCGATGGAGCCGCCCGCGCCCGTCACCAGCACGCTCTTGCCGCGCACGCAGCGGGCGAACAGGTCCATCCGCGGCGGCACCGGCGGCCGGCCGAGGAGGTCTTCGAATTTCAGTTCGCGGATGGCTTCGCGCGGCGCGGCCTTGTCGCCGTCGAGGTCGACCAGCCGGCCGAGGATCTTGGCCGGCACGCCGGCCTGGCCGAGCCGCTGCATGATGTCGCGCACGCGTTCCGGGGCCGCCGTCGGCAGGGCAATGACGGTCGTGCGGATGCCCAGCTCGGGCGCCATCTCGGCCAGGCGGCCGGTCGGGAACACGCGCAGGCCGGCGATGGTGCGCTCATGCAGAGTGCGCTTGTCGTCGAAGAAGCACAGCGCGCGGTAGTCGTCGCTGTCGCGCAGGGCCTGGGCCAGCCGGGCCCCGGCCTCGCCGGCGCCGTAGATCGCCACCGGCACCGCCGTGCCGTTGCGGCTGCGGTAGGTCCGCAGCAGATTACGCAGGCCAATGCGGGAAACCACGACATATGAAAAGGCGATAAACCAGTAAATCGTGAGCGCACTGCGCGGAAAACTGATTTCGTTCAACGCCAGCAAGGCCAGGTAGGCGCAGAAAATCGCGATGGCCAGCGATAATCCGGACATGGTTAATAAGCGATGGTCGATAAAACGAATTACGGCCCGGTATAAATCGGCCATGGAAAAGGCAAGAACAGTCAGGGCGGCAATCAGGAAATAGGAGCCTGGCCCAAATTCCATAGCCAGTTTTAAATCCCCACCGCGCAATATCATGGCGAT
The DNA here is from genome assembly GCF_018119385.1 of Massilia sp. AB1. Classification (NCBI taxonomy): domain Bacteria; kingdom Pseudomonadati; phylum Pseudomonadota; class Betaproteobacteria; order Burkholderiales; family Oxalobacteraceae; genus Massilia; species Massilia sp. AB1. The sequence goes on from NZ_JAGKSG010000008.1 coordinate 3,934, forward strand.
AAGAAAACAGAGCGGCAGCATTACCAGGTCTGCCGCGACCATCAGCGTCATCTTGGCCCTGCGGTTCATCTGTACCAGGCGCGCGCACAGCACGCTGAAAACTTTGCGGCTTTGAATGGACATGGTTATGGCTTTTCAGGTGAGTGAGCATGGCGCGCGCAATACGCTGCCTGCGTAATGCCCGCATTTACTCAAGGCTTTTCCTGATAAAAATAATGCCTCGATTAGACTTGACGTTTATTTGTAAGTTTATTATCTGGCTCGAATTGGACGCTGAGTTTGAGTTCACTCAACCGGGCCGGAGGAAATTCCCCGAATGTCTTCCAATTGGAAATAGGAAATTGGGAATTGGAAATATCTCAGAATAAGATTTCTAGTTGTTTATTTCTTATGGGAAGAAATTAAAAAGCTCGGGGAATGGAAGAGCTGGACGCGGAGCCGGACCAGTGGGGGAGAAATTGGAAAGGCAGTGGTTGCGGCCGAGGGGAGGGCCGCCGTACGGGCGGCTCGGGCTGCGAGGCTGCGGGAGTACAGGACTACAGGACTACAGGACTACAGTACAGGACTGCGGGACTGTGGCGTTGCGGGGGCTGCGGGGGGCACCGGGGCTTGGGACGCTGCAAGCCTACCCTGGTCGTGACTCGCGCTGCAATGGAAGCCGGCCGCAACCGCCAGGCGGATCGGCAATGTGGGCGCACGCGCCGGGAGTGTCCGGATGCAGGCCAGTGGGCCCGGCGGCCGGAATGCCGGCGCGCCGGCAGACGCCCAGGTGCAGGTGCCAGTCCCGGCGGCCACCGACGCCCGGGCGCCAGCGATACGCCGCAACCCAGGCGGCGTCGCGCCGGCGCCCAATGTGCGGCGCCTAAGCCCCGCCGCTGCGCCCCGGACGCGGCTGCGGCGCCATCGGCGGCACATCGATCCGTTCGTTCAGGCGCAGGAACTTGAAGCCCGCCAGCACCTGGCCGCGCTTGCCTTCCCTGGCGTTGCGCGCCTCGCGCTCGGCCGCGCGCGCCATGAAGGCGCCGAAGCTTTCTTCGCGCACCATCGGTTCCGCGGAATGCAGGAAGCGCCGCTCGCCGTCCGGGCCGAGCACCACCAGGCCCACGTGGGAGGCCCAGTACTCGCCGTCGCGGGTCGAGATCACATTCACGAAATCGCCTTCCTGCAGCTGGGCGGCGACGGTCGCCACCTGGTCCTTCGGCACATAGGCCTGGCGGCTGGTCTCGACCGGGATCTCGCGCACCGTGTTGTGGCGGGTGCGCAGGAAGCGCGCGCGGTCCACCTGCATGTCGTAGGTGGGACCGCCAGCGCCGGCCAGCTCGGCGCTGATGTCGGTGAGCAGCCAGCGGTTGGCCACGTTCCAGTCCATCTCGGTGTAGTGGTTGCGGGTGGCGACGCCGATCACGCCGTCGCGGTAGCGGATGCGCTGCAGCATCCAGAAGAATTCCTCCCACGATTGCGACAGCGCCATCGCATACGTGTGCTCGGCGAACACCACGCAATCGCTCTGCGCCAGGCTGAACAGCGGCAGCTGGTCGTGGATCTCGTAAGGAAATTCGCCCAGCAGGTGCAGGGAGTAGGGCTGGCCGATGTTCTTGCGGCCGATCGCCGCGATGCGCTTGCGCAGGTCCGGTTCGGCCTCGTGGATGTGGGCGATGTAGCGCCCCGCCTCCATCGGGCTCATCTGATAGATCTGCTTCTGCAGGATCTCCGCCAGGGACGGGGGAGCCGCAGGCGCGCTCGGAGTAAGGGGAGGGGAGGCGCAGCCGGCCAGGGCCGCGGCGGTAAGGAGCAGGGAGGCGAAACGCATGGCGAGGTCCCAAAGTGTGGTGAAAAAACATCACGCTACCCCTTCAAAAGGGATCGTAGGTAATGATTTTTTAGCATGTTCCCATAACTAGTGGAATGGTAGCGGTATGCAAGCGGTCTGCACAGGGGCTTGCAGCCAGGAAGCCGAATATGTACATTCCTCCAAGTTATATAACCGTTAACACAAGTCATTATTCCCTCATTGACGGATCATCAATACTCCAATGAGGGCAGCCTGTCGTCTGCCTTTGCAAGATCTATAGCACCCTTTCCAGGAGAGAGATGATGTTCAAACAGAAGCCGCTCGCCGCGGCGGTGTCGATGGCTGTGTGGAGCCTGGCGACGCTACCGGCCATGGCGCAGGAGATTCCGGCCGGAACCCAGATCCAGACGGTCGAAGTGACCGGTATCCGCGCATCGATGGCCAAGTCGCTGGCCGTGAAAAAAGATGCCTCCGCCAACGTCGAGGTGATCACCGCCGAAGACGTGGGCAAGATGCCGGACAAGAACCTGGCCGACTCGCTGCAGCGCCTGGCCGGCGTGGCGGTGCGCACCGACTACGACGAAGCCGAGAAGGTGTCGATGCGCGGCACCAACCCGGACATGTCCCTGATCATCTTCAACGGCCACGCCGTCTCCAGCGCCGACTGGTATGTCGCCGACCAGGCTTCGAGCTCGCGCTCGACCAGCCTGTCGCTGATGCCTTCGCACGTGCTGAACCAGGCCGTGGTCTACAAGACCTCGCAGGCCAACATCGTCGACGGCGGCCTGGCGGGCACCATCAACGTCACCACCCGCAAGCCGCTGTCGCAAAAAGAACGCGTCTCGGGCGTGGTCAGCGTGGGCGGAAGCTACGTCGACCTGGCCGACCGCTATGCGCCGGACCTGAACGGCTCCGTCACCTGGAAGAACGAAGCCAGTACCTTCGGCGTGATCGCCTCGCTGTTCGCCGAAAAGCGCTTCGTGCGCCGCGATTCCGTCTCGCGCTTCGCCTACGGCACCAGCAGCGGCTGGGACGTGATCAACACCGCGACCATGCTGGGCATCACCGACGCCTCGCTGGCCGGTACCGGCTACAAGGCCTCCGACCTGAACGGCGTGCGCATGCCGGGTTCGATGAGCTCGGAATTCGTGGAATCGGTGCGCGACCGCAAGGGCGGCATGATCGCGCTGCAGTTCAAGCCGAACAACGACCTCGAAGTGAACGTCACCGGCTTCCACTCCTCGCTGGACGCGGACAACCACGGCCGCCTGACCTCGAGCGCCATCTACTCGATGCTGCTGGGTAAGAACCACCCGCTGGGCGGCACCGGCGCCTCCGCGATCAACACCAATTCCAACGGCCAGCGCGTCTACGCCCAGATCCGCAATCCGGTGATCGTCAACGAGACCACGGTCTACGGCCACCAGCTGCGCGTGCTGAAGGCGGCCGACATCGTCTACCCGGACGGCACCACGCCCCAGTATGTCGGCAACTCGGAAGGCTTCTTCCGCGACGGCGCCAACGCCACCAGCTCCTTCCTCGACCTGGACGCCAAGTACCGCGTCAACGACGACCTGACCGTCAAGACCCTGCTGTCGGCCACCCGCGGCGTCGGCAAGACCGAACTCGACCAGGGCCTGACCCTGGCCCGCTACGGCACCGGCATCTCGTACGCGCTGGGCGGCCTGCACGATGCGCCTTACGTCAAGTACCACGGCGCCGGCAACAACCAGCCGGGCCTGAACCCGGACGGCAGCGGCTACCGCATCGTCGACCGCGCCGCGTCCGGTATCCGTACCGAGGACAAGGAGTGGAGCGCCCAGATCGACGCCGAGCACAAGCTGAACTTCGGCTGGGTGCAGTCGCTCGAGACCGGCGTGCGCATGTCCGAACACAAGCGCACCAGCGGCCGCTGGGGCCCGGCCTTCCGCGCCAGCCTGGTCAACGGCACCACCGGCGCGCTGATCGGCAATCCGGTGACCCCGACCGAGGGCTGGCAGCCGTATCCGGGCGATTTCGGCGCGGACCTGGGCGGCGGCTTCTGGGACAACTCCGGCTTCACCTATACCCGTGACGCGACCAAGGACTACATCGCCGCCAACACCAAGGAGACCACGCCGGAGTGGGAGCGCCGCGTCGGTTCCGAGATCGACATGAAGGAGCGCCAGGCCGCCGTCTACTGGATGGCGAATCTGGAGGCGGACCGCTGGTCGGGCAACGTCGGCCTGCGCTTTGTGCGCACCAACGTCAAGGCCAATATCGCCACCCCGATCAATCCGCGCAGCGCCTGCCTGCGCTCGGCGCCGGGCACGCCGGCCACCACCTGCGCCGCCTTCCCGGGCGCGATCACGAACGCGGGCGACGCCGTGGGCATCGCGGACGGCACGCCGTTCGATCCCCTGAGCGGCACGATGTACTACAAGACGCCGACCGACCGCCACTTCGACAACTGGCTGCCGAGCCTGAACCTGCGTTACGAGATCACCAAGGACATGATCGGCCGCTTCGGCGCCAGCCGCACCATCGGCCGCCAGAACTACAACGTGCTGGGCAGCGGCTTCGGCACCCCGACCTGCGACGCCCAAGGCTGCCGCGTGACCGGCCCGAATCCGGACATGGAGCCGCTGACCTCGGATAACGTCGACCTGTCCTGGGGCTGGTACTTCGCACCGCGTTCGGCCGTGTCGGTGAGCGTGTTCCACTCGAAGATCAACGGCTATCCGAAGACCGGCGCCACCGGCACCTCGACCATCGAGCTGACCGACCCGCGCGACAACACCGTCAAGGCCTTCGCGATCAACACCGCCTCGCAGCAGGGCGCGAAGATCCACGGAATCGAGGTCTCGTATGAGCAGCCGTTCGGCAAGACCAACTTCGGCTTCACCTCGAACGTCAGCCGCGCCAAGACCAAGGTCGACGACGGCCGTCCGATGGTCGGCGCCTCGGAATGGGCCGGCAACATCGGCCTGTACTACGAGGACGACAAGCTGTCGACCCGCCTGGTGGCCAACTACCGCGGCGAGTACGTGAACAGCAGCACCGCGCCGTCGCCGACCGCGAACAGCCAGGGCCTGTCGACCATCAACGGCATCCTGATGCCGACCGCGCCGACCTATGCCGACGGTGTGACCACGCTCGCATTCAACGCGAACTACTACATCACGCCGAACCTGGAACTCGCGTTCAGCGCGACCAACCTGACCAACGCCAAGCGCGCTCAGTACCGTTACAGCACGGAAGAGCAGCAGAAGCTGGACGTCAGTGGCCGCCAGTACTTCCTGAACCTGCGTTACAAGTTCTGATCGCCTGACGCGGCGCCGCAACGAGAGGGGAGCTTTGGCTCCCCTTTTTTCATTCTCCTGATCTGTTGCCTCGACGTTAAATCCGCTGTCATGCGGACGGCGTGTCGTCTGACAAACAAGTGTGCGCCACCTAACGGTCACGCAGCCGCTGCGCCATTATCATGAAGCCGTGTGAGTGAGGGACGTGCGATTCGGTTCTGCGTGTCCCGACACCTCAGCAGGTTAGCCGGTCGCCTCGAGGACCGGCACCAGAATTCGGGCCGGCGCAGCCACCAGGATGCGCCGGCCCTACAACGAAGCGGAGGTCGCCATGTCCGACGTGAAGCACCCACCGAAGCATCTGGTTCGCGAATACCTCGAGCGCCGCTCGCGCGATCCGAAACCGCCCCCAACCCCGGAGGAAATCCGGCGCCAGCTTGGCTGGGGCATGCTGATGCCTGCGGACCTCAAGATGGGCACCAACCGCTCGTAACATGCACGGCACGGTGGCGCGCAGCGAAGCGCGCCATGGCCGGCACTCTATTCCGCATACCATAGGAGGCATCATGACCCACAAGATCGGCAACAAGAACGAAGCCCAGCATCGCGGCAAGAAGGAAAGGCTCGAGATCAAGCGCGCGAACGTCGCACGCGAAGCCGTGCGCCAGGCCGAGGCCCGCGCCAAGTACCGCAACCAGCCCAAGGGGCAGGCTGCACGCGAGGCTGCCGCCTCCGCCTGATTCATCTTCGGTTCCGAAAAGCCCGCCCAGATGAGGCGGGCTTTTTTTGCCTGCTCTTTACCCGCAGCGCATACTCCTCGCCGCCGTTCGCCGCCTTCCCTTCGCGGCCGGCCGAATTCTTCGCCATTCGCCGCCCGCCGCCCGCCATTCGCCGAAAACCGCTTCCGCTGCCGTCCGGGCATCCGGTATCGTGCATCCAGTTCGATCACACACAGGGAGCAAGAACATGAATTCGGAAGACGCGTATCGGTTGCGCAAGCAGGTCGTATGGGGCCTGCTCCTGATCCTGGTGGGCGGCGCCGTGCTGCTCGACCGCATGGGCTACATGGACATCGAGTCGCTGTGGCGCTATTGGCCGCTGCTGCTGGTCGTCATCGGCATCAACCAGACGATCGGCTATCCGAGCCCGAAGGAATTCGGCGGCGGCCTGTGGCTGGTCTTCATCGGCCTGTGGCTGTTCGCCGTGTTCGAGAACCTGTTCGGCCTGACCTTCCGTAACAGCTGGCCGCTGTTCATCCTTGCCTGGGGCGTGAAGCTGGTGTTCCAGCCCTTCATCGCCCGCCGCTTCGCCAACAACCAATCGGGGAACCGTCATGAAAGATAATATCCAGCCGCGCAGCGGCATGACCAGCCAGGTGGTCCTGGGCTTCCTGGTGATCGCGATGGGACTGCTGTTCCTGCTCGATAACCTCGGCATCCTCGACATGCACCAGGCGGTCTCGTTCTGGCCCACGCTCTTCATCGTGGTCGGCACCGTCAAGCTGTGCGACACCGCCACGCCGGGCGGACGGCTGGTGGGCGGGATCCTGGTCGGCATCGGCGTGCTGCTCACCCTGGACCGCATGGACATCATCGACTTCAGCTGGCGCGCGGTGTGGCCGCTGGCCCTGATCGGCCTGGGCGCCCTGATGCTGGTGAAGGCGGCGCGCGGACGGCGCCTGGTGGCCGAAGGCGCGAAGGACGGCATCGCCGACGATATCATCGACAGCACCGCGATCATGGGCGGCTTCGAGCGCCGCGTCAGCAGCCAGGCGTTCCGCGGCGGCGAGATCACGGCGGTGATGGGCGGCTGCTCGCTCGACATGCGCGGCTGTGCGATCCAGCCCCAGGGGGAGGCGGTGATCAATGTCTTTGCCTTCTGGGGTGGAGTGACCATCAAGTGTCCGCCCGACTGGACCGTCATCCTGCAAGGCACCCCGATCCTGGGCGGCTTCGAGGACAAGACCATCCAGCCGCCGGACGGCGCCAGGCGCCTGGTCATTCGCGGCTACGCAATCATGGGTGGCGTGGAAGTGCGCAACTGATGGGCGAAGGCTTCTGGGCGCGGCGCAGCGCCGCGCTCTACCTGCTGGCCTGGCTGATGCTGGGCCTGCTGCTTTCCGGCCTGATCAAGGCGACCACCGGCGCGAGCATGCTCGCCAGCCTGCTGTTCGCGGTGCCCTTGAGCATGGTCTACGCCAGCGCCTGCGGCTTCTCGGCGTATTACCTGTGCCGCGCTTTTCCGCTGGCCGGCAAGCCGCTCGGATCGGTGCTGGCCGTGTTCTCGATCAGCGCGGTCACGGCTTCGGTGCTGTGGTGCGCGGCGGGCGCGGCCTGGGCGGGGGTGTGGCAGGCGCTGGCGCCGGACTGGGAAGCGGTGAGGATGTCGCGGCCCTTCGCGGCGGTGATGTTCGGGGTCGGCGTGCTGCTCTACGGGATGGCTGGCGCGGCGCACTATCTGGCGCTGGAATTCGAACGCGCCCGGCGCGCCGAGACGCGCGAGCTGGAACTCAAGCTGCTGGCCCAGGACGCGGAACTGCGCATGCTGCGCACCCAGATCGATCCGCACTTCCTGTTCAACAGCCTGAACTCCATCAGCGCGCTGACCGCCATCGATTCAAGCCGCGCCCGCGACATGACCCTGAAACTGGCGGGCTTCTTTCGCCATACCCTAGGACTGGAAGCGCACCGCAAGGTGGCGCTGGCGGACGAAGTAGCCCTGGTCGAGCAGTTCCTGGCGATCGAACAGGTGCGCTTCGGTCCGCGCCTCGGCTTCGCGAGCGAGATCGGTCCGGAGGCCGCGCGCTGCCTGCTGCCGCCGATGATCCTGCAGCCGCTGGTGGAGAACGCGGTCAAGCACGGCATCGGCCAGCGGCTGGAAGGCGGCGTCATCACCGTGAGCGCGCAACGGGCCGGCTCGCTGCTGCGCATCCGGGTCGAGAACGATGCCGACGACGATGCCAGGAACGCGGCCGGGACCGGCATCGGCCTGGTCAATGTGCGCCAGCGCCTGGCGGCGGCCTATGGCAGCGAAGCCAGCGTACACTGGGCGCGGGAACAACAATTATTCCGGGTAGACCTGGTGCTGCCCGCCGAAGCAGGCGACTGAGGGAGAGTGAGGAATGCGGGTATTGATCGTCGACGATGAACAGCTGGCGCGCATGCTGCTGCGCGAATTCCTGGCCGAGCACGCGGACATCGAGATCGTGGGCGAATGCGCGAACGGCTTCGAGGCCGTCAAGGCGATCGCCGAGCACGATCCGGACCTGGTCTTCCTCGACATCCAGATGCCCAAGCTGGACGGCTTCGAAGTGGTAGAGCTGGCCGGCAGCAAGCCGCACTATATCTTCGCCACGGCCTACGACCAGTTCGCGCTGCGCGCCTTCGAAGTCCACGCGATCGATTACCTGCTCAAGCCGTTTTCGCGCGAGCGCCTGGCCCAGGCGCTGGCCCATGTCCGGGCGCGCGCGCCGCAGGCGGCCCAGGTAGAGGCTGTGGTGGCCGAGGCGGCCCAGCGCCACGCGCCGCTGGAACGCATCCTGATCCGCGACGGCGCCCGGGTGCACGTGGTGGCGGCGGCAAGCATCGACTACATCGAGGCCCAGGACGACTATGTGCAGATCGCGGCGGAAGGAAAGCACTGGCTGAAGAACCAGCGCCTGTCGGAGCTGGAGGGCCAGCTGGATCCGGCTGCTTTCGTGCGTATCCACCGCTCCTACATCGTCAAGGTCGGCGCGATCGCGCGCATCGAGGCGGTCAGCAAGGACAACCATTGCGCCGTCCTGCACAGCGGGGCGCGCCTGCCGATCAGCCGCGGCAGCTACCCTAAAGTGCGCGAACGGCTCGGCTAGGCCGGCGCATCCAGTTCCCACCAGGCCGGCATCAGCGCGCGGATGCCCGGCTGGGCGAAGCGGTCGTCGATCAGCCAGACCACGCCGCGGTCGCTCTCGGTGCGGATCACGCGGCCGGCCGCCTGCACCACCTTCTGGATGCCGGGATAGAGATAGGTGTAGTCGTAGCCGGCGCCGAACAGCTTCTGCATGCGTTCGCGCAGCTGCTCGTTGACCGGGTTCACCTGCGGCAGGCCGAGAGTGGCGACAAAGGCGCCGATCAGGCGTTCGCCCGGCAGGTCCACGCCCTCGCCGAAGGCGCCGCCCAATACCGCGAAGCCCACGCCGGCGCCGCCGGGCACGAAGCGGTCCAGGAAAGCCTGGCGCTCGGCCTCGCTCATGCGCCGCTCCTGGCGCCAGGCCGGGACCTCCGGATGCTTGTCGGCCAGCTCGGCCGCCACCTGGTCGAGGTAATCGAAGCTGCTGAAGAAAGCCAGGTAATTGCCGGCCTGTTCGCGGTACTGGCGCGCGATCAGGTCGGCGATGGGGCCGACGGAGGCCTTGCGGTGCTGGTAGCGCGTCGAGATCGTGCTGGCGAAGTGCACCTGGAGCTGGTGGGCCTGAAAGGGCGATTCGACGTCGACCCAGGCGGTGTCCGCCGGCATGCCGAGCAGGTCGCAGAAGTAATGCCAGGGGCTGAGGGTGGCCGAGAACAGGGTGGTCGAGTGGGCGAAGGCGAAGCGCGGGCCGAGGAAGGGTGCGGGCACCACGTTGCGGATGCAGATCGTCGAATCCCGCAGTGTCGAACCAGCGCCGTCGCGCGCCAGGTCGCACAGCGAATGCTCGCCGAAGGATTCGGCCAAGCGCACGAAGGCGAGGGCGTCGAAGTGGAAGCGCTGCAGGTCGGGATCGAGCGGTCCGGGGAATTCGGCCAGGTAGTCGTTAACGGCGCTGCCGGCGTTCTGCAGGGCGTTGACCAGCTTTTCCGGCACGCCGTCCAGCACCTGGTAGGGCGCGGCGGCGCCGCAATCGACATCGGTCCAGGCGCGGCCGACCTTCTCCAGCGCTTTCTTGAGCACCGGCGGGGCGCCGGCGCGGGCGCTGCGCAGCAGGCCGCGGCTGATCTCGGCCGTGTACATGGAGCGTGCGCGCGATACCATGTTATGCGCCTCGTCGACCAGGACGCTGAGCTTCCAGCCATTGTTCAGGCCCAGCGCGTACAGCATGGCGCCGCCGTCGAAGTAGTAATTGTAGTCGCCGACCAGCAGGTCGGACCAGCGCGCCATCTCGCTGCCGAGGTAGTAGGGACAGACTTCGTGGCGCGCGGCCACCTCGCGCAGCGCCTGCTGGTCCAGCATCGGCACGATGGCGGCATCGGCGCGCGCGGCCGGCAGGCGGTCGTAGAAGCCCTTGGCCAGCGGGCAGGAATCGCCATGGCAGGCCTTGTCCGGATGCTCGCACAGCTTGTCGCGCGCGGTCAGTTCCAGCACCCGCAAGGGCAGGCCTTTTGGTCCGGCGCCCAGACTGGCGGCGGCGTGCAGGGCCAGCTGGCGTCCGGGCGTCTTTGCGGCCAGGAAGAAGGCCTTGTCGATGCCTTGCTGCGGCATGGCTTTCAGCACCGGGAACAGGCTGCCCACGGTCTTGCCGATGCCGGTCGGGGCCTGGGCCAGCAGGCAGCGCCTGCCGGCATTGGCGCGGTAGACACTTTCCGCAAGCTGGCGCTGGCCGGGACGGAAGTCGGCATGCGGAAAGCGCAGCTCGCCCAGGGCGGTGTCGCGTGCGGTTCGGTGTGCCGCTTCGCTGGCGGCCCAGCTCGAAAAGCGTTCGCACAGCTGCTCGAAGTGCTCGCGCAGCCAGTCCGCGTCGCGGCTTTCGCGCAGCACGGTCTCAATCCCGCTGCCGATGTCGTAGTAGACCAGGGCCAGGTTCACGCGCTCCATGCCCAGTTCGACGCACATCAGGTGGCCGTAGACGCGCAGCTGGGCCCAGTGCAGGTGGCGGTGGTTGTCGGGGATGGAATCGACCTTGCCGCGGTGGGTCTTGATCTCTTCGATCAGGTTCTCGTCCGGATCGTAGCCGTCGGCGCGGCCGCGCACGGTCAGCTCCTTCCACTGGCCGGACAGCGCGACCTCGCTGCGGTAATTGCCGCCGCGCCGGGACGCGACCACCGCATGGCCGGCGATGCCTTCCTGGGCGCTGGGGGAGGGCGTGAAGCGCAGGTCGAGGTCGCCCTGCTTGGCGGTGAACTCGCACAGGGCGCGCACCGCGATCGTGTAGTTGGCAACACCGGTCAAGCGGCCTGCTCCCATTGCAGGTAGCACACCGCCACCGGCATGTCATGGGCCGCGCAGTAGTCGATCCAGCGCAGCTGGTTGTCCTGCAGGCGGTCGCCCGGGCCCTTCACCTCGATCATCGTATAGCGGCCTTCGCGCGGCCAGAACTGGATCAGGTCCGGAAAGCCGCTGCGGTTGGTCTTGACGTCGGCCAGGATGCGCTCGCACCAGCGGCGCAGATGGCTGGCCGGGATGCAGGCCAGGGCCAGGTCGAGCAGTTCCGGCGTGAGCGCGTCCCAGTACACGAAGGGCGTGCTGATGCCGAACTTCTCGGCGTAGTTGCGGCGAATCGTGTCCTGGTAGCGTCCGTCCTCGAGTTCGGCCAGGCAGGCCGCGAATTCGCTTGCCCGGCGCTGGTGGAAGTCCAGGCTGTGCAGGTCCGCCGGGCCGCGGTGGAAGGGGTGGAAAAAGGCGCCGGGAATGGCCGCGAACACGGCGCGCCAGCACAGCAGGCCGAACAGGGAATTGGCGAGCGCGTTCTCGACATAGAACACGGGCGCCTCCTCGAGCGCCAGATGGTCGCGCACCACGCCTTCGACCCACCAGTCATCAAGGGGGAGAGGCAGGCACAGGTCGATGCGCCTGACCGCCTGGCTGCGGCGTGGCGCAAGCTTGGCGTGGCCCAGCTTGCGCGCCAGGCGCGGGGCGATGCGCGCCAGCTGCTGGCGCTCGGCCTCGCTCTCGGGCGCGGCCTGGGCAGCCGAGAGGAGCTCGTAGGCCAGGTCGAAGCGCTCGTGCTTTTCCAGCACACGGATGGCGCGGCCGCGCGCGCCCGGGAAGCGGCAGCGCGCATACACGCCGTAGGCCTTGTCCCAGTCCTTCAGCTTTTCGTAGTGCTGGCCGATCTGGAACAGGAGCTTTTCGCGGCGGCTGTCCAGCCAGTCGTTGTCGAAGGCGTGCCAGGGCAGGTCTTCCACCACGTCGTCGAGCGGCTCGCCTGCCGCGAATCGCTCCTTGCAGGCATGGAGCTGCAGGTAATGGTCGACGTCGCGGCGCTGGCGGAAGCCGCGCGAATCCGGCGAGAACTCGACCTGCTCGTAGCGGAACAGGCCGAGGTCGGATAGCACGAATTCGGTCCAGTCCTGGTGCAGGTTGCCGAAGAAGATCAGGCGCAGGCGGTCGCACAGGGGCTTGACCAGGATGCGCAGCGCCAGGTCGGGGCAATCCTTGTACCAGTGCGAGAAAGGCAGGCTGTCGGCGCAGGCTTCGCGCAAGGCCTCGAGCTGTTCGGCCTTGCGCGCGTTCTTCACGCGCAGCCGGGACCCGAAGGCTTCGAGGATCTCGGGCTTGGACAGCAGGTCGAACAGCTCGTCGAGGGTGAGCTCGGGATCGGCCACGACCCAGCCCGTGCCCAGCAAATGACCGGCGGCCTCGACCGGGCAGCCGATCTCGGCGTAGTTCAGCTTACTGGCGCGGAACAGCTCGCCCTTGCGCATGACCATGCGCACGAACAGCGCGCGCGCATTGCGCGGCAAGACGGGGAAAGCGGCCAGGAAAGCGTGCTCGTCCTCGTCCAGCAGATCGCCATAGCGTTCGCCGATCCAGTCGAGGACGCGCTGGAAGTTGTCCAGATAATAAAACTCGTTTTCCAGAACCCTGATCATGACGGAACGCCTTACTGTGCTTATGTACAGTATAACGTTCCGCGCAGCGAAGACCCAGCAGTTTCGCCCTGTTAAGACCAGGACGCGGGCTTTTTACCACGCACCGGGGCTCAATCCCGGGCGCGGGCTTCCTCCTCGCGTGCTTCCGCGTGGCCGTTGGCGTGCACGATGACGGCCGAGATCAGGGCGACGTCGCTGTCCACCGGCGCCTCGGCCTGTTTTGGCGGCGCTGCCGTGCGTGCGGGACGCGTTGCCGGACGCGCGGCGGGCGGGCGCGGCTTTGCCGCCGCCACCGCCTTCGGCCGCGCAGCCTGGATCGCGAGGGCAGCCTTCGGCGCAGGGAGACGCTGTTCCGGAGCCGGTTCCGGCGGAGGCGCGGCCATTCGCGGGCCCTCCAGCAGGCGCAGCGGCGGCGGCGGGGGAGGCGGTTCGTCGATGAGGGCGGCGGCGCCCGGCTGGTGTGGCGCTGGCGCCGTCACCGGGTGCGGCGCCTCGGGAACGGCGGCCTGGGCCAGCATCGGCTGCGGCTTGCCGTTGTCGGCGGCCAGCCAGGCCAGCGTGCCCGTAAGGGCGACCGCGAGCATGGCGCCCGCGCCATAGCCGATCCTGCGCAGCAGCCTGCGTCCGCCCTGGCGGCGCGCGGGATCGCGTTCCAGCTTGGCCAGGATGCTGTCTTCACCGTGGCGGCTGGCGCCTGGCCTGGATGCCGACATCAGGTTGGGGCGCGTGGAGGTGGCTTGATTTTCGTCTGAAGGACGCACGGCAGTACTCCTAAGATGGGCTTTCCTGGTTCTGATTAGAAACAATTTAGGGAGTCCTGATGCTGATCTTCCAGGTCTTCGACAAGGGCGTGATGGACGATGCCGAAGGGCGCCAGATCGACTTCCGCAACACCATCATCATCCTGACCTCGAACGCCGGCTCGAGCCAGCTGATGCAGGCCTGCCTGAACAAGCCGGCCAACGAATTGCCGACGCCGGAGCAGCTGTCCGAGCTGCTGCGCCCGGCCCTGATGAAGCATTTCAAGCCGGCCTTCCTGGGCCGCCTGAGCGTGGTGCCTTTCTATCCGATCCGCGACGAGGTGCTGTCCAACATCATCCGCCTCAAGCTGGACCGCATCGCCGGCCGCGTCATGGACAACCACCGCGCCGGCTTCGAGTACGACGATGCACTGGTGGCGGCGGTCCTGAACCGCTGCACCGAGGTCGATTCCGGCGCGCGCAGCGTCGACAATGTCCTGAACGGCAGCTTGATGCCCGAGATCGCCGACAGCGTGCTGGCGCGCATGGCCGAAGGCGGCGGCATCGCGCGCGTGAAGGTCAGCGCGACCAAGGCGGGCAAGTTCAAGTACACCGTCGAACCGTCATAAGGAGGCGTCCATGCTCAACATCGAGGCGCTCCTGGCGCCCATCGGCCCCGACGATCCCTGTGGCGAAGACCTGGCCTTCTCGCCGGAAGTCGACGAGATCGCGCGCGCCCGCCTGGCCGACGATCCATCGCTGGAGCAGGGCGCCTGGGTCACCGCGCTCAAGGAAGCGGACTGGAAGTTCGTGGGCAAGCGCTGCGCGCTGCTGGTCGAGGCGCGCAGCAAGGACTTGCAGCTGGCCGTCTGGCTGGCCGAGGCCAGCGCCAAGACCGGCGGCCTGCGCGGCCTGGCCGACGGCCTGCGCCTGGTGGCGGCCCTGTGCGAGCGTTACTGGGACGGCCTGCATCCGCGCGCCGACGAGGATGGCTTCGAGCGCCGCATCGGCAGCCTGGCCTGGATCGCGGCGCGCATCTCGCCCCTGGCGAAGGGCGTGCCGGTGCTGGAAAGCGGCGCCACCCTGATGCAATGGGAAGCCGCCCACGGCCGCGACGGCGAGGCGGCGGCCCAGCTGGAGACGGCGCGCACGCGGACTCCGGCCAAGTTCTCCGAGGCGTTGGCCCAGGATGCCGAGGCCTGCATCGCGGCGCTGGACGAGCTGGAACGGGTGGTCGACGAACGCCTTGGCGCGGACGGCCCCAGCTTCAGCGTGGCGCGCGCGGTGCTGGCCGATGTGAAGGACTTCGCCACGCCGGCGGCGGCGGCGCCACGCCAGGGACAGGAGCTGGCCCCGGCTTCGGGAACCGCCATCGTGCGCTCGGCCGCGCCGCTGCTGCTGGCCGAAGGACCCCTGCAGCACCGGGACCAGGCGCTGGCCCAGTTGCGGCAGGTGGCCGAGTTCTTCCGGCGCACCGAGCCGCACAGTCCGGTGGCCTACCTGGCGGAAAAGGCCGCGCGCTGGGGCGAACAGCCGCTGCATGCGTGGCTGCGCTCGGTCATCAAGGATGATGCCTCACTGGCGAGGCTGGAAGACTTGCTCGGTATCGAGCAGATAGACTGAAAGAATATTTCACCGGGCCCGGCCTGGTGAAATATTCTTTCAGCGAGTGCGGCTTAGCCTGCCTTGGCTTCGCCGCCGGCCTGGCCCATGCCGGGCTGCACCATCGAACTGGCGCGCTCGAACTGGGCCTCGACGGTCTGCACGGCCTGGCGGGTGGCCTGGGTCACCTGCTCATAGCCCTTGAAGGCATTGTCGATCGCTGCCTTCATGATCTCGACCGCGTTTTCCGAGCCTGGCTTGACGTTTTCCGTCAGGTCGTAGATCAGTGCGGACAAGGTGCTCTTCGCCTCGGCCACGTGCGAGTCGGCCGCGTGGCGGAAATCGTCGTGCATCTCGTCGATGATGGCCTTCAGCTGGGCGCGGTATTCGCTGGCATTGGCCACGCCCGGCTGCATGCGCGCGGCCAGGGCCTGCACCGCCGCCTTCGGATCCGTGGCCTGGGCCATATTGCGTCCGGTTTCCAGCGTACTCGCTACCGAATCCTTGGCGGCGCTCATATTCAGCGCCACCACTTGTTCCACGCCCTTGACCGTCTTGCTGGCCAGGGCGTTAAAGGTCTGCATCTGGAGTTCGAACAGGGTCTTGGTGGCGTTGGCGAACTGTTCCGGGCTGGTAAACATAGTGTCTCCTCAGTGAATGCTCAGTGAAATGAGTCGGAAGCGCTGCGCGTCTTGCGGGCATTACTCACTGCATTATTTAGCAACAATACGTTTTTCGCAATGCGCGTCCCGGTACGGACCGCTTGCCTTGACCCAGCCTTCGCCGAGCGGCGTCTGGGAACAGGCGAGGGCGCCATTGAGCGTGCTGCGCCATTGGTAATAGGGCGCGGGCGCGGCGACGGCCATGTGCGAGAACAAGACGAGGGCCGCGAGCGAGGCGGCGATCCGAGTGGAGATCATGGTCCGCCCAGCTTAACCGTACTATGAGGCAAGTCAAGCAAAGGCTTGACCTTCCCATCATGGGAAGGTGTATTCTTCGCCGGGATACAACAGGAGAGCACCATGAACCACTGCCAGACTTCGTCCTCCGCATTGAATATCGGCGACGCCGCGCGCGCATCCGGCGTCTCGGCCAAGATGATCCGCCACTACGAATCGATCGGCCTGATCGGCGCCGCGCGCCGCACCGAGGCCGGCTACCGCGTGTACACCGGCCAGGACGTGCGCGTGCTGCAGTTCGTCCACCGCGGCCGTGCGCTGGGCTTTTCGCTGGACCAGATCCGCGACCTGCTGGCGCTGTGGCAGGACAAGGGCCGGGCCAGCGCCGACGTGCGGGCGCTGGCCCAGACCCATATCGACGAGCTGAACCGCAAGATCGCGGAAATGGAAGCGATGCGCCGCACGCTGGAATCGCTGGCCGCCTCCTGCCACGGCGATGCGCGCTCGGACTGCCCGATCCTGGACGATCTCGCCGCCAGCTAGCCTGTCCAGCAAGCGGGCATTATTTTCCGTACACTAAGTGTCCGGATTATTTTTACTTACTGACATGCTCATCGACCTCAAAGGAATGGCGGCGGAATTTCCGACGGCCTGGAAATCGACGATCTTCGGCAAGGTGGCCAGCGCCAACCTGAAAGTATTGCGGATGGATGAATGCGCTTATGACGCGGAGACGCACGATTATGCCGAAGCCCTGATCGTGCTGGACGGATGCATGCACCTGTCGATCGCGGACCGCACGGTGACGGTGAAGGCCGGCGAAGTGTTCGTCGTGCCGCCCGGCCTCCACCATGGCGTGGCGCCGGGAAGCCATGGAACCCTGTTGATCGTCGATCCCTCCGCCGCTGCTTGAGTGAAGAGGGCAGGTAAACGCAAAACGCCGTAACCCTCTGAGAAAGGCTACGGCGTTTTGCGGAACAAACGTTCAATTCGGTAGAGTTTGGTGCCCACGGAGGGACTCGAACCCCCACACCTCGCGGCACATGGACCTGAACCATGCGCGTCTACCAATTCCGCCACGTGGGCACTGATACTGCATCAACTCAAATTGCTTACAACTAGGTAGCTTTTGGTGCCCACGGAGGGACTCGAACCCCCACACCTCGCGGCACATGGACCTGAACCATGCGCGTCTACCAAT
This sequence comes from Massilia sp. AB1, assembly GCF_018119385.1. Lineage (NCBI taxonomy): Bacteria > Pseudomonadati > Pseudomonadota > Betaproteobacteria > Burkholderiales > Oxalobacteraceae > Massilia > Massilia sp. AB1. The sequence continues at coordinate 21,215 of NZ_JAGKSG010000008.1, forward strand.
TCCGCCACGTGGGCATAACAAACAACATTCACTACCTGAGTCAGCTTTTGGTGCCCACGGAGGGACTCGAACCCCCACACCTCGCGGCACATGGACCTGAACCATGCGCGTCTACCAATTCCGCCACGTGGGCACTGCACTTGCTAACTCTGCTACAATATCAGGTCTTGTCATTTTTCGCTAGATCAACTTTCGTCGATCACCGCGTTGAATCCCACCTGCTACTGCTGCGTTCTTCGCTGCGACCTTGCAGTCGTTGCTGAAGAGACCGAGATTATAGCGGATGAATTTCAAAAGTCAAAGACCCTCGCGAGCGCTGCAAGCGCGTACGCTTGGGTGAATCGCGTTAGGCGAATCGCGCGGACCTCCGTTACACTACGCCTGCCAAGGTGTCAATGAAAACCACGGCGCCTCCTAGACCATGTTCAGGCGCCATTATCACTAAGAAAAAGAACCGATTTGAAGCAACCTACTCATACCATTCCAAGCCGCGAGGAAATCCTCGCCGTCTTTCGCGACGCCCCCGAGCCGCTGGATGCGGCTGCGCTGGCGCGCGCCCTGAAGGTCAAGCCCGCCGCCCAGGAAGTGCTCGGACGCCGCCTCAACGCCATGGAGCGTGACGGCCAGATCCGCGCCGACCGCCAGTCCGGCACCTATATGCTGACCGATCACACCGGCTTCGTGGCCGGCCGTGTCAGCGCGCACCGCGACGGGTATGGGTTCGTGATTCCCGACGAAGGCGGCGACGATCTGTTCCTCTCCGACCGCGAAATGCAGAAAGTGCTGCATGGCGACAAGGTGATGGCGCGCGTGACCGGCACCGACCGCCGCGGCCGTCCGGAAGGCACGATCGTCGAGGTGGTCGAGCGCGCCAACACCCACGTGATCGGCCGCCTGCTGAATGAAGGCGGCGTCTGGATCGTCTCCCCGGAAGACCAGCGCATCAGCCAGGACATCCTGGTGTCCGGCTCGCCGGGCAAGGCCAAGGCGGGGCAGGTGGTCAGCGTCGAGCTGATCGAGCAGCCGGGCCGCTTCCAGCAGCCCACCGGCCGCATCGCCGAAGTGCTCGGCGAACTGGACGACCCGGGCATGGAGATCGAGATCGCCGTGCGCAAGTTCGGCGTGCCGCACGTGTTCTCGGCGGCCGCGCAGAAGCAGGCCGCCAGGCTGCCGAACGAAGTCATCGAGGCCGACCTGGCCGACCGCGTCGACCTGCGCGACGTGCCGCTGGTGACCATCGACGGCGAAGACGCGCGCGACTTCGACGATGCGGTCTACTGCGAACCGGTCAAGATCGGCCGCGCCAAGGGCTACCGCCTGCTGGTGGCGATCGCCGACGTCAGCCATTACGTGAAGCCGAACGATTCCTTGGACGCCGATGCGATCGAGCGCAGCACCTCGGTCTATTTCCCGCGCCGCGTGATTCCGATGCTGCCGGAGAAGCTCTCCAACGGCCTGTGCTCGCTGAATCCGGCCGTGGACCGCTGCTGCCTGGTGTGCGACATGGTCGTCACCGTCGATGGCGAAGTCACGGCCTACCAGTTCTATCCGGCCGTGATGCACTCGGCCGCGCGCCTGACCTATAACGAAGTGGCCGAGATCCTCGGCAACACCAACGGTCCGGAAGCCCAGCGCCGCCTGAATGTGGTGCCGCACCTGCTGAACCTGAACGAGGTCTTCCGCGCGCTGCTGAAGGCGCGCCAGGAACGCGGCGCGATCGACTTCGAGACCACTGAAACCTATATCGTCTGCAACCCGCTGGGCAAGATCGAAAAGATCATCCCGCGCACCCGCAACGACGCGCACCGCCTGATCGAGGAATGCATGCTGGCCGCCAACGTGTGCGCCGCCGACTTCCTGATCCGCCACAAGCACCCCGGCACCTTCCGCATCCACGCGATCCCGACCGAGGAAAAGCTGAACCAGCTGCGCACCTTCCTCAAGCAGGTGGGCCTGAACCTGGGCGGCGGCAGCAAGCCGACCGCGCGCGACTACGCCGAAGTGATGCAGCAGATTAAGGAGCGCCCTGACGCGGCCCTGCTGCAGACCATGCTGCTGCGCTCGATGCAGCAGGCGGTCTACAGCCCGGACAATGTCGGCCACTTCGGCCTGGCCTACGAGGCCTATGCGCACTTCACCAGCCCGATCCGCCGCTACCCGGACCTGCTGACCCACCGCGCCATCAAGGCCCTCCTGCAGGGCAAGCGCTACGACCCGAAGGGCATCGAGCTGGGCAAGCTGAATACGACCTTGTCGAATTCCGCGCGCAAGCAGGCCGCCAAGGACAAGGCCGAGGGCAAGCAGAAAGCCGAGAAAGACCTGACGGTCTGGGACGCGCTGGGCGTGCACTGCTCGGCCAACGAGCGCCGCGCCGACGAAGCCTCGCGCGACGTCGAGAACTGGCTGAAGTGCTACTTCATGCAGAACAAGCTGGGCGAGGAATTCACCGGCACCGTGTCCGGCGTCACCCCGTTCGGCATCTTCGTCACCCTCGACGAGCTGTACGTCGAGGGCCTGGTGCACGTGACGGAACTTGGCCAGGACTACTTCCAGTACGACGACGCGCGCCACGAGCTGCGCGGCGACCGCACCGGCAAGCGCTACCAGCTGACCGACCGCGTGACCGTCAAGGTGGCGCGCGTGGACCTGGAAGCGCGCAAGATCGACCTAGTGCTGGGCGAGTCCGCACCGGAGGCCGTCCCGACGCCGCTCGAGCGCGCGCGCCAGGCGGCCCAGGAAGCGATGGAGCCGAAGCCGCCCAAGTCGCGCAAGGCGCGCGCCAAGGCGCAGGCGGGCGAGCTCCTGAGCGCTGGGGCGCCAGCGCCCGTGTTTGAGGAAGAGGCCGAGGAAGAAGACGTTGTCTTCGTACCGCCGCCGCGCCGTCAGCGCACCGCCGTCAAGACCGCCGCGAAAGCGCCTGTGAAGGCGCCGGCGAAAACGGCCGCGAAGGGCGCGGCCAAGGTCGCAGCCAAGAAACCAGCAGCAAAAAAGAGCGCCGCCAAACAAGGCGCACAAGGTGTATCCAAAGCGGCCAAGACCGCATCCAAAACTAGCAAAAAGAAGTAACGAATGAAAAACAAAATGATTTTCGGGTTCCACGCGGTGACCTCGCGGCTGCGCCATGAGGCTTCGTCGGTGGAAGAAATCTTTGTCGACGCCGAGCGCAACGACCGCCGCATGCAGGACCTGATCGCCAACGCCAAGGCGGCCGGCGTGCGCGTCATGCCGGTGGAGCCTTCGCGCCTCGACAAGATCACCGGCACCCGCCGCCACCAGGGCGTGATCGCCTTCGCCAGCCAGCTGGCGCTGGCGCGCAACCTGGACGAGCTGCTGGATGCGATCGAGGGTCCGCCGCTGCTGCTGATCCTGGACGGCATCACCGACCCGCACAACCTGGGCGCCTGCCTGCGCGTGGCCGACGGCGTCGGCGCGCATGCGGTGATCGTGCCGAAGGACCGGGCGGTCGGCCTGAACGCGACCGCCGCCAAGGTGGCCAGCGGCGCGGCCGAGACCGTGCCTTACATCACCGTCACGAACCTGGCGCGCACCATGCGCGAGCTGAAGGAGCGCGACATCCTCCTGATCGGCACCTCGGACGATGCGGACAAGGGGCTGTACCAGGCCGACTTCACCGGGCCGGCGGCGCTGGTCATGGGGTCGGAAGGCGAGGGCATGCGCCGTCTCACGCGCGAGACCTGCGATGTGCTGGTGAGCATTCCGATGATGGGTTCCGTGGAGAGCCTGAACGTGTCGGTGGCCTCGGGTGTATGCCTGTATGAGGCGCGTCGCCAGAGGATGGCGCGGGAAGGCTGAGCGGATTGGCTTTATAGGTCTGCTGAGGAACTTGGGTCCCTGCCTTCGCGGGGATGACGTTGGTGAATACGCGTCGAAATCAACTGAGCGATTTCGGACAAGTACTTCAGAACGTCATCCCCGCGAAGGCGGGGACCCAAGTCCGTTGCACAGCCCTGGCGCACCCACCGCCCACAACTCTACAATCCGTATTGACCCCACATAAGCAAGCCACCCCAACATACGCTACCATGTTTGTGGACTTGCACCGGTACCCCATTATGTTTCCCAAGTTGCGCGAAGATATCAAGAGCATCATCGAACGCGATCCCGCCGCCCGCAATGGCTGGGAGGTGCTCACCTGCTATCCGGGCCTCCACGCGGTCATCATGCACAGCTGGGCGCACGCCTGCTGGAAGATGAACCTGAAGTGGCTCGGCCGCTTCATCTCCTACATCGCCCGCGTCATCACCGGCATCGAGATCCACCCCGGCGCCGTCATCGGCCGCCGCGTCTTCATCGACCACGGCTTCGGCGTGGTGATCGGCGAAACCGCCGTGGTCGGCGACGACTGCACCATCTACCAGGGCGTGACCCTGGGCGGCACCACGCTCACCGCCGGCACCAAGCGCCATCCGACCCTGGAGCGCGGCGTGATCGTCGGCGCCGGGGCCCAGGTGCTGGGCGCCTTCACCGTGGGCGAATACGCCAAGGTCGGCTCCAACGCCGTGGTCGTCAAGCCGGTGCCATCGGGCGCCACCGCGGTCGGCAACCCGGCCCACATCATCCGCAAGGAAGACCAGTCGCGCAGCGCGCGCATGTTCGCCGCCTATGGCGTCACGCCCAACGGCGACGACCCGCTGTCCAAGGCGCTGCGCAACCTGATCGACCACGTCGCCCGCCAGGACGAGCAGATCGAGCGCATGGCGGCCTCCATGAAAGCCGCCGGCCTGTGCTGTCCGAACATGAAGGAGGGTGATAAACTCGATTCGGAACAACTGAACCGACTGGTTGACTAAGGATACGCATGACGAATGAAGCAACCGGCGGCGCCGACGGCGCGGCCGTGCTGGACCCGATAGAGATCCGCGTGCTCGCGGTGCTGGCCGAGAAAGAAGCGCTCACCCCCGACAATTACCCGATGTCGCTCAACGCGATCGTCAACGGCTGCAACCAGCTGTCGAGCCGCGATCCGGTCATGCAGCTGACCGACGAAGTGGTGCAGGACACCCTGCAGCGCCTCATCGAGCGCAAGCTGGTCAACGGCATCTCGCAAGCCGGCGCGCGCGTGACCAAGTACGAGCACCGCATGCGCATCAAGTGGACCCTGGAGCAGGACAAGGTGGCCGTGCTCGCCGTGCTGATGCTGCGCGGCCTGCAGACCGCCGGCGAGATCCGCACCCGCACCGGGCGCCTGCACGAGTTCAAGAGCGTGGCCGAGGTCGAGACCGCGCTGCAATTCCTGATCGATAAATATCCGCCGCTGGTCGCGCGCCTGGAGCGGGCGCCGGGCACCAAGGAGCCGCGCTACGGCCATCTGCTGGGCGGGGAGATCACCATTGTCGCCGGCAGCGAGCAGGTGAACAGCGCGGCCGCCGGGATGGCCCAGGGCGGCCGCATCGGGCAACTTGAACAGGAAGTCGCCGCCTTGCGTGGCGAACTCGAAGACCTCAAGGCGCAGTTCGAGGCGTTTCGCCAGCAGTTCCAGTGAGCGGAGCCGCGTAGCTCAACTCCACCACCGCGTCGTCGCTCCATTCCGGCGACGCGAGCGGCACCTCGAAGGAATCGCCTTTCGCCTTCAGCTCCAGGGTGCGATCGCCTTCGCGCAGCAGTGCGGCGCTGACCGGACCGTCGGCGTGGAAGCCGAAGCGGGCCTTGCGCTTCTCGTCGAAGAAGCTGCACCAGTCGCTCGTCAGCATGATCGTGTTGATGGTCAAGACCCAGAACAGCGGAATCTCTTCCTTGGCGATCGCCACCATCACCTTGCATTCCAGGCGCAGGTCGCCCAGCCGGCGCTGGTTGGCGGCCAGGCCGGGCGTCCTGATATCGGGCATGGTGCGGTAGAGGCGGCGCTTGCGGTTCAGTTCCAGCTCGCTGTCGGCGTCGGCCGCCGCTTCGCTGCGCGGCACCTCGAAGCGGCCGCCGGCGTCGATGGGAACCGGCAGGCTGAATCCGCCGTCCCCGACCAGGCGCGCCGCCAGGGGCGCCGGCGCGTCGTCCGCCTTGCGCGCCGTGAGCCGGAACACCAGCCGATCGACCGCCGGGGCCAGCTTGTGGTGCTTGTCGAAGGCGTCCAGGCCGGCCAGGATCGCCTTGTACTTGCGAAGCTCCGGATCGCGGATCGCGTTGACGTGAACCGGATCCAGCTCACGGACCGGTTCGTTCTCCGCGGCGATTGCGGCGCCGCAGAAAAGAAGGCCCGCAACAGCAGCTATGGCGAGGGCGCGCATGCCGCGATCAGCCCTCATCGCGCCAGCGGCGCAGGCGCATGGCCGCGAAGATCATCGCCGCGCCGGCCAGGGCGCCCAGCCACACACCCGGGCTGGCCAGTGCGGTGTACGAGTGGGCCAGCAGGATGGCGCCGTTCAGGTGGCCGTCCATCTGGGCCAGGCTCGAGTTGTCGAGGTCGGCGAGCCAGATGCCCGGCAGCAGACCCAGCAGGCCACGGGCCACGACTTCCTCGACGAACCAGTCGACATTCAGGGACAGGTTGGCGAAGCGGCCGATGATGAAGTCGACCCATTTCAGCACCACGATCGCGACCAGCGGCGTGCCCACGGCCCACAGGAAGACCTTCGAGCGAGCCCAGGCCGAGACCATCAGCAGCCAGCCCACGGTCGGCAGCGCGAACAGGATGTACAGCGGCAGGAAGGCGAACAGGTAGAACGGCGACAGGTACAGGTTGCCGTCGGCCAGCACCGGTGCGATCAGGTTCAGGCCCTTGGCGGCGGCGCCGACCAGGCCGATCATCAGCAGCAGGAGCGAGGAAGCAACGCCTACGGCGATCGTGATCATGGGCGCGACCACCAGCGCGGTCACGACCTTGGACAAGACGGTTTCCTGGTCCGACATCGGCAGCGACTTCCAGAACAGGATGCTGCGGTCGCGGCGGTCGTCGTACAGGGCGGCCATGCAGTAGAAGAACACGACTACCGGCAGCATGATGAACAGCGGGGCCGCGGCGCCCAGGTAGCCCGAGGCGAGCAGGTCGGCGATCCTGCCGCGCACGTGGTGCGGGATGCCCTGGATCGACGCCACATGGGTGCCATCCACCTGGATGTTGGCCATGTCGGTGGTCGCCAATCCGTAGACGTAGCCGCCGCCCATGAGCAGGACCAGCGCGGCCGCCACTACCACGGGCGCCCAGAAGAAGGCGCCCTTGTGCTCCCAGAACTCGCGCCGGAGCAGCCATTTCATCGTATTCATGCGTAGGTTCCTTTCATGGTGGCGACGAACAGGTCGGCCACGCTGGGGTTGCGGGTTTCGCCGAGGGTGGCCAGCTGGTCGCGCGAGACACCGGCGCGGTTGGCGTCGAACAGCATCACGGACTTGCCGAACACGGTGCGCTGGTCGAGCGGCTGGAGGGCATTGGCGGCCGGGATCTTCTCGGCCGGCACCATCACTTCCATGTAGCGCTCGCCGATCTCGTCCATCGAGGCCGACAGCACGATCTTGCCGTCGCGGATGAACAGCAGGTCGGTCAGGATGTGCTCGACTTCCTCCACCTGATGGGTGGTGATGATGATCGTCTTGCCTTCGTCGAAATAGTCTTCCAGCAGGTTCTGGTAGAACTGCTTGCGGTAGATGATGTCCAGACCCAGAGTCGGCTCGTCCAGCACCAGCAGCTTGGCGTCGATGGCCATCACCAGCGCCAGGTGCAGCTGGACGATCATGCCCTTCGACATTTCCTTGACCTTCATCTCCGGGCGCAGCTTGGTGTGGGCGATGTAGCGCTCGGCCTTGCTGCGGTCGAAGCGTGGATGCACGCCGGACACGAAGTCGACCGCATCCTTGACGCGCAGCCAGCGCGGCAGGATGGCGACGTCGGCGATGAAGCAGACATCCTTCATCAGCTCGTCGCGCTGGGTGCGCGGGTCGAAGCCCAGCACCGACAGCTCGCCTTCGAAAGGCACCAGGCCCAGGGCTGCCTTGAGAGTCGTGGTCTTGCCGGAACCGTTGGGACCGATCAGGCCGACGATGCGCCCGGCCGGGATATCGAAGTCGACGCCGTCGACCGCCACCCGCTTGCCGTAGCGCTTGGTCAGGCCGCGCGCGGAAAGCACGGTGCTCATGCCGCACCTCCCGGGTTAGGCAACGAATCGGGCGACTGCGCCGCGGCGCGCAGCAGCTGCTCCAGGTTCAGGCCCAGGCGGCGGATGCGCTCGACCATCGCGGGCCATTCCTCGCGGATGAAACGTTCGCGTTCCGTCGACAGCAGTTTTTCGCTCGCTCCTTCGGTGACGTACATGCCAATTCCCCTTCGCTTTTCCACTAAGTTCTCGTCGACCAGTTCCTGGTAAGCCTTCGAAACCGTGATCGGATTCAATTGATATTCGGCCGCGATCTGGCGGACCGAGGGCAGGGCGTCGCCGGCCTTCAGCACGCCGTCAAGCATCATGCCCACCACCCGCTCCTTAAGCTGGCGGTAGATCGGGGTGTTATCGTTCCAGCCGACTGACATCGTGGGCCTCCCTAGCGTTGCGGCGCAGCGTGGTGATCATCCCTGCCTCCTTGTTGGTGATGTGATGAAGTGGTGTTGTAGTGAAGTATAACAGTGGTTTTGTTAGTGTCAACATACATACGCCAACTATTTCGGCAGGGGCGAGCGGGCGCGGTCCGGCGCGGCGCTTTGGTAGGATGGCGGCTGACAAGCGAAGGAGATCGAACATGCTGAAATGCCCGAATTGCGGCGTCTCGCCCCTGGTGCACGCCACCCGGGACATGGTCTACACCTACAAGGGAAAGAGCACGACGATTCCGGACGTGATCGCGGATTACTGTTCCGGCTGCCGCGAGGTGGTGTGCACGCGCGGGGAGGAAGAGCACTACGGGGAGCTGATCAAGGCTTTCCGCAAGCAGGTCGACCTGGAGGCGGGGCAGGATATCCGCAACATGCGCAAGAAGCTGGGGCTGACCCAGCAGAAGGCGGATGAGTTGTTTGCGGACGAACCGGGCGAGTTCGCCAGGTTCGAGGGTGGGCAGGCGGAGCCGCCCGCGGCTCTGGTCAAGATGCTGCGGCTACTGGGTGCGCATCCGCAGCTGCTGGACGAGGTACGTTAGCCACAAAACCGTCGCACCGGCGAAGGCCGGTGCCTAAGTTCGTTGTACCGTCGGAGCGCAAAACTTGGGCGGAACAATGCCAGTGGCATTGTTCCGGCCGTCACCGGAACGACGTGCTAGCGGCGCGTGCTGGGTTTTAGAGCTCGGACAGGTCGTGGCGCGTGATCGTGCCGTCAGCGGCCAAGGCAATCCACCCGCCCCGCACCGGTTCCGCATCGAGCTCCCAGTCCGGCAGCACATAGCGCAGCCTGCCCTCCGTGTCGTGCACGGCGGGACGGTGCGTGTGTCCGTGAATGATGATCGAAGCCTCGGCCTGGTCGAACAGCTCCTGCACCGCTTCCGGCGTCACATCCATGATTTCGTAGGACTTGCCCGCATGCGCTTCGCGGCTGCCTTCGCGCAGCCCGGCGATGATGGCTTTGCGCTGCGCCAGGGGCATGCCGAGGAACTGCTGCTGCCACGCGGGATCGCGCACCTGGGCGCGGAACGCCATGTACCTGGTGTCGAGCGTGCACTGGGCGTCGCCATGCACGAGGGCGATACGGCGCCCGCCGGCTTCGATCAGGTGGGGTTCCCGCGCCAGGCTCAGTCCCGCGGCTTCGGCGAAACCGCTGCCGACCAGGAAGTCGCGGTTGCCGGCCAGCCAATAGACGGCGACCCCCGCATCCGCAACAGCGCGGATGGCGGTGATGACCTGCTGATGGAAAGGCTCGGCGAGATCGTCGTCGCCGGCCCAGTATTCGAAGATGTCGCCGAGCAGGTAGAGCTGCTCGGCATGCAGCGCCGGCCCGGCCATGAAGCGGAAGAAGGCCTCGGCCGTGCGCGGGTGCGATTCCTGCAAATGCAGGTCAGAAATGAAAAGCGCGAACGAGCGCGCGGGCATCGTCATTGGATCGACAGGTGCTGCATGTGCCTGCGCGCTCCCTGCTTAGACGACTTCGACTTTTTCGATCACGACCGGATCGACCGGCACGTCCGAGTGCATGCCGCTGCGGGTGGTCTTGACGTTGTTGATCGCGTCCACCACATCCTGGCCCGAGGTCACCTTGCCGAACACGGCGTAGCCCCAGCCGTCCTGGCCCGGGTAGTTCAGGAAGGCGTTGTCCTTGGTGTTGATGAAGAACTGGGCCGATGCCGAGTGCGGCGCCGAGGTGCGGGCCATGGCGAGGGTGTACTTGTCGTTCTTCAGGCCGTTCTTGGCTTCGTTCTCGACGGTCGCGTCGGTCGCCTTTTGCTTCATGCCCGGCTCGAAACCGCCGCCCTGGATCATGAAGTCCTTGATCACGCGGTGGAAGATGGTGTTGCTGAAGTGGCCCTTGTTCACGTAGTCCAGGAAGTTGGCAACGGTCTTCGGCGCTTTCTCATCATCCAGTTCGATGGTGATGTTGCCCTTGTTCGTGGTCATGAGTAAGGTGGTCATGAGAGTGTCCTGTTCAGTTGGTTATTGTTGATGGTGTTCAGTGGGCGCTATTTTACAAGCTTGTCGCCCTTCAGGAGGGTGGCGGACTTAATGAAGATCGGGGTGACCGGCACGTTTTCCATGCCGCGCACGTCGTCCACCACCACGGCCTTGATCTTGTCGACCACTTCCTGGCCCTTCACGACCTTGCCGAACACGGTATAGCCGGAGCCGTTCACGTTCGGGAAGTCGATGCCGGAGTTGTCGGCCACGTTGATGAAGAACTGCGAGGTGGCGCTGTCCGGATGGTTCTCGCGCGCCATCGCGATCGTGTACGGCTTGTTCGACAAGCCGTTATCCGATTCGTTCTTGACCGGCTTGCGGGTATGGCGGCCCTCGAACTTCTCGTTCATGCCCCCGCCCTGGATCATGAAGCCGTCGATCACGCGGTGGAAGATCGTGCCCTTGTAAAAGCCCGATTTCACATAGGCCAGGAAATTGGCGACGTTCTTGGGAGCTTTTTCCTGGTCGAGCTCGACGACGATCTCGCCCATGCTGGTCTTGATCGAGACCTGGGGCAGGTCGGCGGCCAGGGCCGCGCCGCTCAGGAGCAGGGCGCCGGCGGCGGCGAAACTGGCGAGGATGGAACGGCGGGACGTCTTCAACGTGGTCATCTGGCTTCCTCTGATGGACATGGCGCAAAGTGCTGTCAAGGGTTTACCCGAAAATAAAGCTGGGCCATATGCGGCCAGACGGGATTTTATCAATGCTATACTTTGTGCAGAACGACCCATTCTATCAAATAAGAACAACACCGAGGATACAGACGAACCCGACACTGGCCGCCAGGCTTTGCCCTTGGCGGCTATTGCTTTGCCGGTCCGACTTCCTCCCGGAACCAGATTTCAATGAGCCAACTCAAGATTTACAACACGCTCGCGCGTGACAAGCAGGTGTTCGTGCCCAAGGTGGCAGGCAAGGTCGGCATGTATGTGTGCGGCATGACCATCTACGATTACTGCCACGTCGGCCACGCGCGAATGATGATGGCTTTCGACGTCGTCTACCGCTGGCTGCGGGCTTCCGGCTACGACGTCACCTATGTGCGCAACATTACTGACATCGATGACAAGATCATCAAGCGCGCGGTCGAGAACAACGAAACTATTCAAGCGCTGACCTCGCGCTTCGAGAAATACATGGACGAAGACACGGCCGCGCTGGGCATCCTGCCGCCGACCGTGGTGCCGCACGCCACCGCCTACGTCCCGCAGATGCTCGACATCATCGAGAAGCTCGAGCAGAAGGGCCTGGCCTACAAGAGCGAGGACGGCGACGTCAACTACGCCGTGCGCGGCTTCGACGGCTACGGCAAGCTATCCGGCAAGTCGCTCGACGACCTGCGCGCCGGCGAGCGCGTCGACGTCAGCGGCGGCAAGCGCGACCCGCTCGACTTCGTCCTGTGGAAGGCCGCCAAGGAATCCGAACCCGAGGAAGCCAAGTGGGATTCGAAATGGGGCAGGGGCCGTCCGGGCTGGCACATCGAGTGCTCGGCCATGTCCTGCGCCACCCTGGGCGAACACTTCGACATCCACGGCGGCGGCGCCGACCTGCAGTTCCCGCACCACGAGAACGAGATCGCCCAGTCCGAAGGCGCCTTCGGCGGCACCATGGTCAACTACTGGGTCCACAACGGTTTCGTGCGCGTGGATAACGAGAAGATGTCCAAGTCGCTGGGCAACTTCTTCACGATCCGCGACGTGCTCAAGAAGTACGACGCCGAAGTGATCCGCTTCTTCATCCTGCGCGCCCACTACCGCAGCCCGCTGAACTATTCCGACGTCCACATCGACGACGCCAAGGGCGCCCTGAGCCGCCTGTACACGGCGCTGGCCGATGTCGACCTGGGCAGCGAAGCGCCGGCCGTCAACTGGGACGAAGAGCACGCCGTGCGCTTCCGCGAAGCCATGGATGACGACTTCAACACCCCGCTGGCCGTGGCCGAGCTGTTCGACCTGGCCAGCGAAGTCAACCGCACCAAGTCCATCGAGACTGCACGCCAGCTGAAGGCCCTGGCCGGCGTGCTGGGCCTGCTCGAGCGCACTCCCCAGGCCTTCCTGCAGTCGGGCGGCCAGGAGCAGGGCGGCCTCGACGAAGCCGCGATCCTGGATGCCATCGCCCGCCGCGCCGACGCCAAGAAGGCGCGCAACTTTGCCGAAGCGGACAAGATCCGCGCCGAACTGACGGCTGCCGGGATCATCCTGGAAGACAAGCCGGACGGAACGGGCTGGCGCCGCGCGTAATGGCAGCGAACAAGGACAAGGCGGGCGTGGCCACGCCAGGGGCAGCCGTTGCCGACTCGGGGTCGGCCGACTCAGCGGGAGCCGCGTCCGACATGCTGTCGGTACCCGCCTACTGGGCCGAGGCCAAGCTGGAGCTGATGCAGCGCGACCGCATCATGAACAAGCTGATTCCCCAGTTCGGCGACCTCCACCTGCGCGGCCATCCCGACCCCTTCACCACGCTGGCGCGCTCGATCGTGGGCCAGCAGGTGACGACCAAGGCCGCCGACGCGGCCTGGGACAAGCTGCTCGTACTCTGTCCAAAGCTTTCCCCCAGCCAGGTCATCAAGGTGGGCGCGGCCCAGCTGGCCGGCTGCGGCCTGTCCAAGCGCAAGACCGAATACATCCTCGACCTGGCCGACCATTTCAAGGCCAAGCGGGTCCATGCCGACCTCTGGTCGCAGATGGACGACGAGGCGGTCATCGCCGAGCTGGTCCAGATCCGCGGCATTACGCGCTGGACAGCGGAGATGTTTTTGATATTTAATCTGCTCCGGCCGAACGTCCTGCCCCTCGACGACCCCGGCCTGATCCAGGGCATCAGCCAGAATTACTTCTCGGGCGAGCCGGTGTCGCGCAGCGATGCGCGCGAGGTGTCGGCCAATTGGGAGCCCTGGCGAACAGTTGCTACATGGTATTTATGGCGCAGCCTCGACCCAGTATCTGGGGCGGGTACGGTAAAATAGCGCCCAGACTTGCCGCGCGCACGGAAACGCAGCGGCCACGAAATAATCCGGAGGTACAATGACTAAAACAACTTTCCTCAATTTTGAGCAGCCTATCGCCGAGCTGGATTCCAAGATTGAAGAGCTGCGGTTCGTGCAAGACGATTCCGCCGTCGACATCTCCGAAGAGATCGACCGCCTGGCCAAGAAGAGCCAGCAGCTGACCAAGGACATCTACGCCAAGCTGACCCCATGGCAAGTTTCGCAGATCGCGCGCCACCCGCAGCGTCCGTACACCATGGACTACGTGAACGCGATCTTCACCGACTTCCACGAACTGCACGGCGACCGCACCTTCGCGGACGACCAGTCGATCATCGGCGGCCTGGCCCGTTTCAACGGCCAGCCCTGCATGGTGATCGGGCACCAGAAGGGCCGCGACACCAAGGAGCGCGCGATGCGCAACTTCGGCATGCCGCGTCCGGAAGGCTACCGCAAGGCCATGCGCCTGATGAAGCTGGCCGAGAAATTCGGCCTGCCGATCTTCACCTTCGTCGATACCCCGGGCGCTTTCCCGGGCATCGACGCGGAAGAGCGCGGCCAGTCGGAAGCGATCGGCCACAACCTGTACGTCATGGCCGAGCTGAAAGTGCCGCTGATCGCCACCATCATCGGTGAAGGCGGTTCGGGCGGCGCGCTGGCGATCGCCGTCGGCGACGCGGTGCTGATGCTGCAATACTCGACCTATTCGGTGATCTCGCCGGAAGGCTGCGCCTCGATCCTGTGGAAGACCTCGGAGCGCGCCTCCGATGCGGCCGACGCCCTGGGCCTGACCGCGCACCGCCTCAAGGCCATCGGCCTGATCGACAAGATCGTCAACGAACCGCTGGGCGGCGCCCACCGCGACCCGGCCCAGATGGCCCAGCTGCTCAAGCGCGCCCTGGCCGACACCCTGCGCCAGTTCCAGGGCATGAAGACCAAGGACCTGCTCGAAGCCCGTCACCAGAAGCTGATGGCCTACGGCAAGTTCAAGGAAACCCTGCCGCGCGAAGAGTGAGTCGTTCCAAAGCCGGGGCCCTCCCGGCCGCATTTGCGCAGGCCATCCACGGCCTGCGCGCGCAGTATCCCTTTGCTTCCCTCGCAGTAGCCCTCAGCGGCGGACTCGATTCCATGGTCCTGCTGCGCCTTGCCCATGCCTGGGCGCGGGAAGAGGGCATGCCGCTGTTCGCCTTCCACGTCCATCACGGGCTCAGCCGCAACGCCGACGACTGGCTCGCCCATTGCGAACGCGCCTGCGGGGAACTGGGCATCGCCTTCGACGTTCGCCGCGTCAATATCCCCAAGGACAAATCCGGCACGGAAGCCGCCGCGCGGAAGCTGCGCTACGCGGCCCTGGGCGAGATGTGCCGCGCGCATGGCGCCGGCGTCCTGCTGACCGCCCACCACCTCGACGACCAGGCCGAAACCGTGCTGCTGCAGCTGCTGCGCGGTTCCGGCCCGGCCGGCTTGTCGGGCATGGACGCCGCCAACCGCGCGCCCGGCCTGCTGGGCAGCGAGGAGCTGGTGATGGCGCGTCCGCTGCTGCCGCATGCGCGCGCGCAGCTGGAAGCGTATGCGTTTGAGGCGGGCCTGGCCTGGGTCGAGGACGAGTCGAACCTCGATCCGCGCTACGCCCGCAACGCCTTGCGCCACCAGGTGATGCCGGCGCTGGCAGCGAACTTTCCCGGCTTCCAGGACCGCATCGCCCGCAGCGCGGCGCACGCGGCCTCGGCCCAGCGCCTGCTCGACGAGCTCGCCGCCCAGGACCTAACCGCCAGCCTCGACGGCGATGCGCTCGACCTGGCGCGCATTGCCGGGCTGAGCCAGGACCGCATCCATAACCTGCTGCGCCACCTGTTCACGGTGCGCGGCCTCGCCATGCCCTCGACCGCCTGGCTGGGCGAGATGGTGGCCCAGCTGTTCTCGGCGCGCGAGGATGCGCAGCTGAAGGTGACCCATCCCGGCTGCCACATCCGCCGCCATCGCGGGAAGCTGCATATCACGCCGCGCCTGCCCGACCTGGACGGCATGCGCGATCCGGACGACATCGGCGTACTCCATCACGAAGGCGAGGCCTTCCGTTGGGCGGGCCAGGCGGCGATCGCTTTCCCGGCCTATGGCGGCGTCCTGCACATCGAGCCCGCCCAGCAGGGTTTCGACGCCGCCTGGCTGCGCAGCCAGGAGCTGACGATCGACTTCCGGCAGGGAGGCGAGCGCCTCAAGCCGGCCGCCAACCGTCCCACCCGCAGCCTCAAGGCCCACTTCCAGTCCCTCGGCGTGCCCGCCTGGGAGCGCGAGCGCCTGCCGGTAGTGAAGCGCGGCCTGGATCTGCTGTATGCGGCGGGAATCGGCATGGACTGCCATCACTTCGGACGGGAAGGGGCGCAGCTGGTCGCCCTGCGCTGGGAGTCGACGCCTGGCTAATGTATAGACAAATTTCTATGCGAAAACGGTATTACTTTATTTTCTTTTCGTATAGCTTTTTATCTTTACGAGCCTTGTGATGACGCGTTGCAGCATGCTAGAGTAAGGGTCCCCTTTGATCTTTCTACAAGCTGGAACCCTTCCCGATATGGCTTTAATTGTCCACAAATATGGCGGAACGTCGATGGGCTCGACGGAACGCATCAAGAATGTCGCGGCCCGCGTGGCCAAGTGGCATGACGCAGGTCACCAAATCGTTGTCGTCCCGTCCGCCATGTCGGGCGAGACCAACCGCCTGATTGCGCTGGCCAAAGAGATCATGCCGCAACCGGACCCGCGTGAACTGGACATGATTGCCTCGACCGGCGAGCAAGTCTCGGTCGGCCTGCTGGCCATGGCGCTGCTGGCGATCGGCAAGGATGCAGTCTCTTACACCGGCTGGCAAGCGGGCATCCGCACCGACTCGGCCTTCACCAAGGCGCGTATCCAGTCGATCGACGACACCCGCGTGCGCGGCGATCTGGATGCGGGCAAGATCGTGATCATCACGGGCTTCCAGGGCATGGACGAGGACGGCAACATCTCGACCCTGGGCCGCGGCGGTTCGGACACTTCGGCGGTGGCGATCGCGGCCGCGCTGAAGGCGGACGAATGCCTGATCTACACCGACGTGGACGGCGTATACACGACCGACCCGCGCGTGGTCACCGAGGCGCGCCGCCTGCAGAAGATCACCTTCGAGGAAATGCTCGAGCTGGCCTCGCTGGGCTCGAAGGTGCTGCAGACCCGCTCGGTGGAATTCGCCGGCAACTACCAGGTCCCGACGCGCGTGCTGTCGTCGCTGACCGACCCCCTGATGGACCTGGCCGAGGAAGCCAGCTCCGGTACCCTGATTTCGTTTGAGGAAGAGAGCAACATGGAACAAGCCGTCATCTCCGGCATCGCCTTCAATCGCGATGAAGCCAAGATCACCGTCCTGGGCGTCCCGGACAAGCCGGGCGTCGCCTTCCACATCCTGGGCCCGATCGCCGATGCCAACATCGAGGTCGACATGATCATACAGAACCAGTCGGTCGACGGTAAGACCGACTTCACCTTCACGGTCTCGCGCAACGACTACGTCAAGGCGATGAACGTGCTGGAAGGCCAGAAGGAATCGCTGGGTGCGACCAAGGTGATCGGCGACGCGAAAGTGTCGAAGGTCTCGGCCGTGGGCGTGGGCATGCGTAGCCACGTGGGCGTCGCTTCGCAGATGTTCCGCACCCTGTCGGAAGAGGGCATCAACATCCTCATGATCTCGACTTCGGAGATCAAGATTTCGGTGCTGATCGACGAGAAATACATGGAGCTGGCAGTGCGTGCACTTCATAAAGCATTTAATCTCGAGCAAGCTTAACAATTTTCAAAATTTTGGGCGTGCGTCCTTGACGCAAGACGCACCAGCCCTTAAGATGCGTGCACTCAGCGCTGACTGAAAGGTCGGAACTGATTGGAGGCGTGGCCGAGTGGCCGAAGGCACTTCCCTGCTAAGGAAGCATACGGGCTTAAACCTGTATCGTGGGTTCGAATCCCACCGCCTCCGCCAAGTTACAAAGAAAAGAGCGACCGCAAGGTCGCTTTTTTCTTTTCCGCGGCTGAACAGGCGAGTAGAGCGCCTGCGCGCTCTACGGGTGGGAGTCGAAGCTGCGCGCGTGCTCGCGCGCAGGCGGCCTGCAGCATGTAGGCGAATCCACCGCCTCCGCCAAGTTACAAAGAGAAAAGCGACCGCAAGGTCGCTTTTCTCTTTTTCACGTCATATCAGGCTGGTAGAGCGTCTGTGCGCTCCACCGTGCTGCCATGGCCTGGGCTACTCGACAAAAGCCTCTTCGCGCTTCTTACGCATGGCGGGCAGCATCACCATCACGAGTGCTACCAAGGACGCGGCGAGCATCGTGGCGCTGATCGGGCTGCTCAGGAACACCATCGGATCGCTGCGCGAGAGCAGGAGGGCGCGGCGCAGGTATTCTTCCATCATCGGTCCGATAATGAAGCCAAGCATCAGCGGCGCCGGCTCGCATTCCAGCTTCGCGCAGAGATAGCCGAACAGTCCGAACAAAGCCATCAGGTAAATATCGAAATCGCTATTGTTTAGGCTGAATACGCCGATTGCGCAGAACAGCAGGATGGCCGGATACAGCATGTGGTAAGGCACCATGATCATGCGTACCCAGAGGCCGATCATCGGCAGGTTCAGCACGATCAGGAAGAAGTTCCCGATCCACATCGAGGCGATCATCCCCCAGAACAGGGCCGGCTGCTCGGTGATCACGCCGGGGCCGGGCTGGATACCCTGGATGATCATTGCGCCGATCATCAGCGCCATCACGGGGTTCGACGGAATTCCCAGGGTCAGCATCGGGATGAACGAGGTCTGGGCGCCGGCGTTGTTGGCCGCTTCGGGCGCTGCAACGCCTTCGATCGCGCCATGCCCGAATTCCTTTCTGTTCGGGGAGAGTTTCTTTTCGATCGAATAGGAGGCGAACGACGAGAGCATCGCGCCGCCGCCGGGAAGGATGCCGAGCAGTGCGCCGAGGCCGGTGCCGCGCAGGACCGGGGCGACGATGCGCCGCAAATCGGCCCTGGTCGGGAACAGGCCTTCCACCTTCTTGATCGTCATCGTGCGGGTTGCCTCGTGCTCCAGGTTGCGCACGATCTCGCCCAGCCCGAACATCCCCATCGCCACGATGACGAAATTGATGCCGTCCGCCAGCGGTGGCAGGTCGAAGGTATAGCGCGTGGCGCCGGAGTTGACGTCGGTACCGATCAATCCGAAGATCAGGCCGACCACGACCATGCCCAGGGCCTTGATCAGCGAGCCGTGTGCGAGCACGACGGACGCTACAAGGCCGAGCGTCATCAGGGAAAAATACTCGGCAGGGCCGAACGCGAGCGCGAGCTGGGCCAGCGGCGGCGCGAACCACGCCAGCAGGAAGGTGGCGACGGTGCCGGCAAAAAAGGAGGCGATCGCCGCCGTGGCCAGCGCGCGCCCCGCCTGGCCCTTGCGCGCCATTTTGTAGCCGTCCAGGGCAGTCACCACCGACGAGGCCTCGCCGGGAAGATTGACGAGGATGGCGGTCGTGGATCCGCCGTACTGCGCGCCGTAGTAGATACCGGACAGCATGATCAGCGCCGACACGGGCGGCAGGCCGAAGGTGATCGGCAGGAGCATGGCGATCGTGGCGGTCGGGCCGAGGCCCGGCAGCACACCGACAGCAGTCCCGACGAACACGCCGAGCAGGCAGTAGAACAGGTTGGCGAGCGTGAAGGCGGTGTCGAAACCCAGCCCCAGATTGGCAAGCATCTCCATCATGGCCTCCCGTCAGGCGCCGAGCCAGGGGCCCACGACAGGCAATGGCAAGCCGAGCGCCTTCACGAACAGCAGGACGCAGAAGACGGTCGCGCCGATCGCCAGCCCAATTGACGGCAGCCAGCGGAACTTGACGCTGCCGCAGGCACTGACGAGGATCAGCACGGGGATGGCGATCACCAGTCCGGCGCCGCGCACCAGGAAGCCAAACAGCAGGACGGCGCCCAGGATCAGGACCATGTCCTTCCAGGCGAATCGTTCGAGCGCTTCGCCGTCCGTCGTGAGCGAACCGATCAATGTGATCATGCCGATGGCGCCCAGCACCCAGCCCAGCATGGTCGGAAAAAAGCCAGGCCCCATTTGCCCTGCGGTTCCCATGGGGTATTCACGAGCAATGAGCACGGTGGCGAGGCTGATGGCGAGGAACATGATCCCCGACCAGAAATCCTTCGGACTGCGAATAGTGGATCGCATGGCGATGTCTCCTGCTAGATGTTGACGAGAGTGGGCGAGACACGGCCTCACCCGTCGCCGATGGCGGCCGGTGGGACGTTTGCTGGCAAGGAAAGGGAGAATGCCGCGGTGCGGTCGCAGGCGCCCGGCCGGGCGCCTGCACCGCGTCGCCGCTGCTGCCGGACCCTAGCGCGCGGCCTTCAGGTTCGAGGTTTTGGTCACCTCGCGCCACAACGCGAGTTCGCTGCCCAGCATCGAGCCGAACTGGGCCGGTGTACCGCTGAAGGATGATGCGCCCTCGCTGGCCAGGCGGGTCTTCATCGACTCCGAGGCGCCCAGCTCGTTGATCGCCTTGTTCAGCCTGGCCACGACCGGTGCGGGCGTGTTCGCCGGCGCCAGGACGCCCCACCAGGTGGTGATGTTGTAGTTGGGGACCCCGGTTTCCGCAATCGTCGGCGTGTTCGGGAACAGCGGCGCGCGCGCGCCGCCCGTCACCGCGAGCAAGTCCAGGGCGCCTGTCTTGACGTGCTGGGCGATGGCGGGGATCGTGGTGAAGAAGATCTGGGTGCGGCCCGCCAGCAGGTCCGCCGTCGCCGGCCCGCTTCCCTTGTAGGCAACGTGGGTCATGTTGGCCCCGGTCCGCTGCTTGAACAGTTCTCCCGCAAGATGCAGCACGGTGCCGGGACCGGAGGACGCGAAGTTGATCCCTTCCGGTTTTTTCTTGGATGCCGAGATCAGCTGCGGGATCGTTTTCGCACCCACATTCTTGTTCGATACCAGGATCAGCGGCGCGCGTCCGATCATGGCCACGGGCGCGTAGTCCTTGACGACATCGTAGGAGGGCGTGCTCTCGGTCGCCGCATGGGTGACGAACGACGAGCTGACGAAGAGCAGGGTGTAGCCGTCCGGATCCGACTTGGCCACCATCTTGGAGCCGATCGCGCCACCGCCGCCGCCGCGGTTGTCGACCACCACAGGCTGGCCCAGCTTCTCGGACATTCCTTTGGCCAGGGCGCGGGCGACGTTGTCGGTGCCGCCGCCGGCGGCGTAGGGAACCACCAGGGTGATGGCCCGGGTCGGATAATCCTGCGCCATGGCGGCCAAGGGCAGCGACAGCAGCGCGGCTGCGGCGGTGGCGAACAGAGGCGGGAAGGTCGTAAATTTCATTGCAGTCTCCTAGTTGTATTCAACACGTTGGACAATTTCCTGTCGAGTCCTATCGACGTGCTGCCTGTCGCAGGACGACACTGTGGCGCTTTCACAAATACAGTCTCGCGCGCCGCGATTGATTTGTATATTGCAAATTTTCTTGTTATTGATGCGGGATGCGCATTAGCGGCGGCGCATGCAGGCGTGCCGATCAGTCGGCGGATGCCAGCCCGCGCGTGTTCTTGGCTGCACGGACGACAGCCCGCCATTTCTCGAGCTCGGATTGCACCAGGCTGCGTAGTTCCGCGGGCGTGCTGGTTTTCACCTCCGCACCATCCTGTTCGATACGGCCGATGACCACGGGATCGGCCAGGACCTTCCGCAGCAGCTCGTTGAGCCTGTCGACCACCGGAGAGGGGGTGCCTGCGGGAGCGAACAGCGCATACCACTGGGTGACATCGACGCCGTCGACCCCGGCTTCCGCCAATGTCGGGACCTCGGGCAGGACAGGGGTGCGCCTGGGCCCGGCAACGGCCAGTGCACGCAGCTTGCCGTTCTTGATCAGGCGCGCCGCCGTAAACAGGCTGGGGAACATGAAGTGCGCCTGTCCCGCCATCGTCGCGTCGACCGCGTGGGCGGCGCCATCGTAGGGCCGGTGCTGCATGTCCGCCCCTGCATTCAGCGCGAACATGGCGCCGGCGAAGTGCGGCGCCGTGCCGATGCCGGCCGAGGCATAGCGATACTTGCCCGGCTCACTCCTGAGGCGCGTTACCAGGCCGCCGACGCTGCTGAGGTCAAGGTCCGGGCAGGCCACCAGCAAGGTCGGCGAATAGCCCACCAGGCTGATCGGCTCGAAATCGGCCACCGGGTCGTAGCGCAGTCTTTGCAGCGCCGGGTTCATCGCATGCGTTGCGATATAGCCGAACATGAGCGTGTGGCCGTCCGGCGCACTGCCGGCGACGTACTCGGCGGCGATCGTCCCGTTGGCGCCGGCCCGGTTGTCGACGATGACAGGCTGTCCCAGCAGCTCGCCGAGTCTTTGCGCGATGGTCCGGGCGATCGTATCGTTGCCGCCGCCCGCAACGGTAGGCACGATGATCCTGACCGGCCTGGAAGGGAAGAGGGGGACTGCGGACACCGCGACGGACGGATTCGCTACATGTTCCCGTTCTTCGGCAGGCTGCGCGCTCATGGCTTCGACCGCCTTGGACAGCACATAGTCCGGGATATGCAGTTCGCCCTGCAGGATCTTGCGGGCGGTCCGCAGCAGCGACGCGCGTTTGACCTGCGCCGACGCCCCGGTTCCTTCCACGTCCACCTCGATATCGATGCGGCCGGCAGGATGGAGCACAGAGACCTTGCCGACGCCCGCGGCGGACTCGCTGCGGCTGGCCACGGTCCCGGACAGTGCGAATGCGCTCGCCACCCCGATGGCGCCGGTGACGGCATGCGAGGCGTGGCAGCGCCGCGGCGTGAAATAGCGCGACGTGATGCTTTCGGCGCTGTCGCCCGCGCTGACCAGGACCGGCTTCGGTACGACGCTGTTCGACACGTCCCCCAGGCCCATCATGTCGCCCGCAGCCCTGCGCAGCGCCTCGAGCCGCTCGAGCAGGCCCTGGTTCGAATCGAGTTCGGCCGGGCTCTCGCTGCCATGCAGGCCGAGGTCGCCGGCGCGGACGATCATCAGGGGCATCGCGGCGTCAATGCAGGTGACCTCGACGCCATCGATGGTGTCGATCCGCCGGCCGGTCGGGAACACGCTTCCCGTGACGGCGCCCCAGGCATCGAGGAAGTTCAGGTGGATGGGCGCCGCGGTTCCGGCGACGCCATCGATCCGTGCGTCGCCGTCGTAGGTGATCCGGCGTCCCGGCGTCTGCACGGTGACTTCGATGCGCGAACCGGTATTCACGTTGAAGATGCGCGCGGTGGTCGTGCCGTCGGCGGCTTCGATCAGGCCCTGCTCGAGCGCGAACGGGAGCACGCCCGACAGCATATTGCCGCAGTTCGGGCGCGTGTCGACGGAGCGCTGGCCGACCCCGACCTGGGCGAACAGGTAGTCGAGATCGCAGTCCGGCCGGGTCGAGCGCGACACGATCGCCACCTTGCTGTTGAGGGTGCTGCCGCCGCCCACGCCGTCGAGCTGCAGCGGGTCGGACGCGCCGATGGCGCCGATCAGGACCTGGTCGCGTGTCTCGTCGTCGTCGGGCAGCCACTCGCGCAGGAAGAAAGGGCCGCGCGAGGTGCCGGCGCGCATCAGTACACAGGGGAGAGTTTTGCTCATGATGAGGACTGCCGTCAGAAGTTGTGGCGCACGCCGAGATTGAAGGCCTTGTCGCCGCTGCCGCTGTCGGTGGCGTTGCCGACCTTGAACGCGGCGCCGTTGCGGTTGTTGATCACCGCGTATGCGGCATAGAGGTCGGTCCGCTTCGACAGGTACACGTGGTAGGCGATACCCCACTGGGACGCATCCCTGCCGGCGGCCGTCTTGTCGTCGTGGCGGACGTGGGAGAACAGCAGCTTGTTGGCGCCGAAGGGCACCGCCACGCCTGCCAGCATGTCCTTGCTGTCCGCCGGGCCCGGCCCCTTGTTGACCGCATACGAGGCGTAGACGGTCACCGGCTTGAACTTGTAATTCCCGGATAGCAGCGTATTTCGCGTGGTATCGGTCGCGGTGGCGTTGTTGACGCGGTGGTGGGCCAGCTGGATGGTCAAGGGACCGCCGGCGTAGCCGACCGAGCCCCCCATCTGGCGGCTCCTGCTGCTGTCGCCGGCCACTTCGCCGGCCGCGTAGGCAAGATCGACCCGGACCCCGGCAAATGCCGGGCTCACGTACTCGACCATGTTGTTGGCGCGGGTATTGGTGACGAACAGGTTCCCCGAACGCCCGGCCAGGCTGACCGCGCCGAACGGGTCGCCGATATCGCGCAGGGTCTTGTAGTAGGGCGTGTACTGGCGCCCGAGCGTGACGGCGCCGAACTTGCCGCTCAGGCCCACGAAGGCCTGGCGCCCGAACAGCGCGCCGCCCTGGCCGGATGCGCCGGTATCGATATTGAAGCCGCTTTCGAGCTGGAATACCGCCGCCAGGCCGCCGCCTAGGTCTTCCTTGCCTTTGAAACCGAGGCGCGAGCCCGACGCGACACCGCTGCTGATGTTGGTGACAGGACCCGCCTCGCCGCCGCTTTCGCGCACCAGGCCGGCGTCGACGATACCGTAGATGCTGACATTGGTCTGGGCCATCGCGCCTGTCGAGAACAAGGCCAGCAATGCCAGCCCGAGTTTGGATATGTTCATGGATGTCTCCTTTCGGTGTTTTGGATATGCAGCGCCGCACGGCGTACGGACGTGTCGGGTCCTTGCGTACGTCGCACAGCGAAAAACCATGGCTGGGTGCGTGCCCCGGGCGCTTTGGCACCCCAGGGCCGCAAGCCCGCTTATTGCGGGTCGGCGCGTCCGGCGCGGCTGCGCAGGACCCGGTCCACCATTTCCCCCGACAGGCCGAGGTAGTTGGCCGGATCGCACAAGGAGGCCAGTGCGGTCAGGTCCAGGTGCCGGGAGATTTCCGCGTTCTCGGCCAGCAGGTCGAGCAGCGGGCGGTTCTCCCTGATCGCGACGCGGCAGATGTCGTACACGAGATCGTGGGCGTATTCGCGGCCGATGTAGGGGCCGAGCCCCATCATGACGGCCTCGGACACCACCAGGCCATTGGTGAGGTCGAGATTGGCGCGCATCCGGGCCGGATCCACCTCCAGTCCTTCCAGCACGAAGCGCGACTGGGCCAGCGCGCCCGCCGTGAGACAGAAGATTTCCGGCAGGACGATCCATTCGATTTCCCATGGACCGGTCGAACGTTCGTGATCCGCCACATTGGCGTCGAGCAGGGCGGCGGCATGCTGGCGTACCACGCTGATGCAGGCGTGGATATAGCAGGACGAGATCGGATTGCGCTTCTGCGGCATCGTGCTGCTCGAGCCGCGGCCGTGTGCGAACGGTTCGTAGACCTCGCCGACTTCGGTCTGCATCATCAGCTTGACATCCATCGACAGCTTGCCCAGGGTGGCGCTGACCAGGCCGAGGAAGCAGCCCACCTCGGCGATGTTGTCGCGGATCGTGTGCCAGGCGATGTCGGGCTGGCCCAGGCCGAGCTCCCGCATCAATCCTGCCTGGGTGTCGAGTCCGCCTTCGGCCAGGGAGGCGAGGGTGCCGGAAGCGCCGGCGAATTCCCCCACCAGCACCCGTGGGCGCAGCTGCGCCAGGCGCTCGCGATGGCGCTCGACCGCGCTCAGCAGGCCGGCCATCTTGTAGCCGAAGGTGATCGGCACCGCCTGCTGCAGGTTGCTGCGCCCGATCATCGGGGTATCGCGATGGCGCGCGGCCAGGTCGGCCATCGCGGCCGAGATGGCGGCCAGTTCGCTGTCCACCAGATCGAGCGCCTCGCGGATCTGCAGCACGGTGGCGGTATCGGTGATGTCCTGGGTCGTGGCGCCCCAGTGGCAGTATTCACCCAGCTTGTCGCGGCACAGCGCGTTGATTTGCGATACGACGCCCAGGACGGGATAGCCGATGCGCTGGGTTTGCTCGGCAAGTTTTGCCATATCGATTTTCTCGAGTACGCAGTTGCGCACGATCTCCTCGGCGGCTTCCGCCGGGATGATGCCCAGGCGGCCCTGGACCCGGGCCAGCGCGGCTTCGATGTCCAGGTATTTACGGGTGCGGTTCTCGTCCGACCAGATCTGGCGCATCGCTGCGGTGCTGAAGATGTTGCCGAAAATGGCCGAGTCGATGATGGTAGCGGGCATGGGAGTCTCCTGGATTCGTCTAGCAAGCGGGATGGGCCGGGGATGCCGGCGGCTGGTTCAGAATGGCGCGGGCCCTGAGCAGGACTGGCTGGTCGACCATTTTTCCGTCGACCTGGACGGCGCCGGAGGCGGACTGCGCCGCCGCCAGCACCCGCGCCGCCCATTCGCGCTGCGCGTCGGTGGGCGCCAGCATCGCGTGGACGGTGGCGACCTGGCGCGGATGGATGCACATCTTGGCGCCGAAACCGCATGCGCGCGCCAGGTCGAAGTCGCTGCGCAGCGCGGCGTCGTCGTCGAGTGCGGCCGTGATGCCGGCCACCGGCGGCGCCAGCCCGGCGACCCGCGATGCGAGGGCGACGCGGCTGGCCGGATACAGCAGGCCGCGCGGATCGTCCGTCAGGCCGAGGTCGAGGGCATAGTCGAGGGTGCCGAAGGCCAGCCGTTCCACGGCCGGCGCCGCGGCGACGGCGTCCACCGCGTGCAGCCCGCTGGCGGTTTCGATCAGCGCGATCACGCCCGTGCCTGGAACCAGGGCGGCGGACAGGCGCTCGAGCTGCCGGCGCGATTCGGCCTTGGGCAGCATGATTGCGCAGGAATCAAGGGTGCGCACCAATGCCAGGTCGGCCTCGAACCATGGGCTGGCATCGTCATTGATGCGCACCACCAGCTGCGCTCGGTGTCCGCGCGCCACGGCGCACCAGGCGGCGAGGGCCGCGCGGGCCGCGTCCTTCTGGTCCGGGGCGACCGCGTCCTCGAGGTCGATGATGACGGCGTCGGCGCCGGCATCGAAGGCTTTCGCGAAGCGGTCGGGGCGGTTGCCCGGAACGAAGAGATAGCTGCGCGCGCTGTGCGGGGCGTCGGGGTTCATATTGCCTGCTCCGTGCGCAGCTGCGCGATCCGCGGCGCGCCGTATCCGAGTTCGGCCAGGATCGCATCGGTGTGCTGTCCCAGCGCCGGCACGGCATCCATGCGCGGCTTCTGCTGTTCCCAGGAACCGGGGGGCAGCAGGGCCGGAATGTTGCCGACCGGCGAAGCGACTTCGGTCCAGCGGCCGCGCGCGGCCAGCTGCGGATGGGTCCACACCTCGCTCATCGTGTTGACGTTGGCGTTGGCGATCTGCGCCTCGTCCAGGCGGGCGACCACCTCGGCCGCCGTCAGCGGCGCGAAGGCGGCGACGATCAGCGCACGCAATTCCGCGCGGGCGGCGCTGCGTTTCGAATTGCTGGCAAAGCGTGGATCGGCGGCCAGTTCCGGCGTCAGCAAGACCTTGCTGCAGAAGAGCGCCCATTCGCGCTCGTTCTGCAGGCCCAGCATGACCGTCTTGCCGTCGCCTGCCGGGAAGGGGCCGTAAGGATAGATCGTCGCGTGACTGGCGCCGGTGCGCGGCGGCGGCGCGGCGCCGTCGAAGGCATAGTAGAGCGGATAGCTGGTCCATTCGACGAGCGACTCGAGCATCGAAATGTCGATGTGCTGGCCGCGCCCGGTCCTCCCGCGCTGCAGCAGGGCGGCCAGGATATTCGTGTAGGCATACATCCCGGCCGAGATGTCCGCGATGGACGGTCCCGCCTTGGCGGGTTCGTCGGGACTGCCGGTCACCGAGACGAATCCGGCCTCGCTCTGGATCAGCAGGTCGTAGGCCTTCTTGTCGCGGTAGGGACCGTCGCTGCCGTAACCGGAGATGTCGCATACGATCAGTCCGGGTTTGGCCTCGGACAGCGCGGCATACGACAGACCCAGGCGGGCGGCGGCGCCCGGCGCCAGGTTCTGCACCACGACGTCGGCCTGTTCCATGATCAGCCGTCGCAGGATGAGCTGCGCTTCCGGATGCTTGACATCGAGGGTCAGGCTTTCCTTGGAGCGGTTGGTCCAGACGAAGTGCGAGGCCATGCCGCGCACCCGTTCGTCGTAGCCGCGGGCGAAGTCGCCCACGCCGGGACGTTCGATCTTGATCACGCGGGCGCCGAGATCGGCCAGCTGGCGCGTCGCGAACGGGGCGGCGATCGCATGTTCGAGCGTGACGACGGTGATGCCTTCGAGCGGTCTCATTGCGCGCTCCCGGCCGGGGACCGCAAGGTCGCGCGGGCATCCATGGTCAGCCAGCCCTGGTGGTCGCGGGCCCACAGGTGGATGCCGCCGTCGGCCAGCCGGCGCCCGCAGACGTAGAAGTGGTGGATGTCGAATACCGGCCGCAGCGCGCGGAACGCGAAGCTGGCCACGACCGCGTCCGGCAGGTGCTCGCGCAGCAGGTCGAGCAGCAGGGTGGCCACCAGGGGACCGTGCACGACCAGGCCCGGATAGCCTTCGATGTCGGTCACGTAGCGGCGGTCGTAGTGGATACGGTGGCCGTTGAAGGTCAGGGCGGAGTAGCGGAACAGGAGTACGTCGTCGGGGACCACCAGACGCTCCCACTGGGCCTCGGCGGGGGCGGCCGTGGGCGCCGGCTCTGCCGCATCCGGCTGCGCCAGGTCGCGGTAGACGATGTCGTGGAATTCGGTCAATGCCGCTGCGGTTTCGCTCCGGCGGCGCACTTCGTGCTTGACCTTGACGAACACCAGCTTCCCGGTACGGCCTTCCTTTTCGGTCACATTGTCGATGGTCGAGGTCCGGACGACTTCTTCGCCGATATGCAGCGGCGCATGGAAGCTGAACTGGCTCCCCGCCCACATGCGGCGCGGCAGCGCCACCGGCGGCAGGAAGCTCCCTCGCTTGGCGTGCCCATCCGCACCGACCTCGGACTGGCGATACAGGGGCAGGAAATACAGCCAGTGCCATAAGGGCGGCAAGACCGTGCCCGGCTGCGGCCGCTCGGCGGGCCGGTCCAGGGTCGCGGACAGCGCCGCATAAGGCGTGGCGGTCAAGGTATCGGTCACGGTCTCGCTCCTGCCGATCCACTCTTTCAGGTTCATGGTCGTCTCCCCGCTATCCTGTTCTTGCAATAGCTATAGTTTCGCGCTAGGGTATTGATTTGTATATTGCAAATTTTCTTGGGATTGATGCGTCATGAACATGAATTTCGACCTGGCCGATTTGCGCGCGTTTGTCGCAGTGGCGGAACTGAACAGCTTCCGGGCCGCCGCCGATTCCATCCATTTATCGCAGCCGGCACTGAGCCGCAGGATCGAGAAGCTCGAGGCGGCGCTCGGCGTGCGCTTGTTCGAGCGCACGACCCGTACCGTGAACCTGACCGCCGTCGGGCGGGATTTTTCGCATAAGGCGCGCAGCCTGCTCGACGATCTCGAAAATTCGCTGCTGAGCATGCAGGCAGTCGCGGCGTCGCAACTGGGCGAAGTGGTGATCGCCTGTATACCGTCGGCCGTGTATTACTTCCTGCCAAAGGTGCTGCAAACCTTCCATGAGCAGTATCCGCGCATTCGGGTTCGCATCGTGGACGACAGCGCCAATGGTGTACTGGAAAGCGTGGCGCGGGGAGAGGCCGACTTCGGGATCAATATCGTCGGCACACAGGAACCGGAGATTGCCTTCCAGGTGATCCTGAAGGAACCATTCGTCGTGGCCTGTCATCGCGCGCATCCGCTGGCTGGACGGCAGCAAGTGACGTGGGCGGAACTCGCGCAGTACGACTTCATGACAGTCGACAAAAGCAGCGGGAACCGGCTGCTGGTCGACCTCGCGCTTGCCAACTCGAACGTGCGTCCAAGCTGGTGTTTCGAGGCGAAACACGTCTCGACGCTGCTTGGACTGGTGGAGGCGGGACTCGGCATCGCGGTCGTACCGCGCTTGTCGATGCCCCAGGGCGAGCATGCGACCCTGGCGCAGGTGGCCCTGGTCGAGCCCACGATCGACCGCAATGTGGGCTTGATTCGCCGTCACGGCCGGGAGCTTTCTCCATCGGCGCGCAAGCTGTATGAGCTGATTGAATCACGATGGCCGCTTGACGGCGGCCACCCGCACAGCTGAGCTGCTGCGCCAGTGGGATGGGCCCGCCGTGGCGAGCCATTCCCGCCATGCGTCCATGCCTCCTCGGGTTCGCACGCAGGTGCTTCGAGCACTGGCGGAGGCATGCATGAGGTGAAGGAGACCGATGCGTTACGGGTACAAGCCGCGCACCTCCCGCGCCTGCAGCACACGGGTGCACGCCAGGATGAAGGTGGCCGTCCGCAGCGACACTTTCTTTTCCTGCGCCACCGCCCACGCGGCATGGAAGGCGTTCTGCATGATGCGGGTCAGGCGCGCGTTGATCTCTTCTTCCGACCAGAAGAAGCTCGAGAAATCCTGCACCCACTCGAAGTAGGACACCGTCACGCCGCCGGCATTGGCCAGCACGTCCGGCACGACCAGGACGTCCTTCCCGGCCAGGATATCGTCCGCCTCGGGCGTGGTCGGGCCGTTCGCGCCTTCCAGGACGATCTTGGTGCGGATGCGTGGCGCGTTCTCGGCGGTAATCTGCTGCTCGAGGGCGGCCGGAATCAGGATGTCCGATTCGATCCCCCAGAAGGCATCGCGTTCCAAGGTCTGTTCCGCGCCGGGGAAGCCTTTCACTCCGCCGGCTTCGGCCACGTGTTTGTGCAGTTGCTTGACGTCCAGGCCGCCCTCGTGCACGACGACGCCGGTATGATCCTGGACGGCGACGAGCTTCGCGCCCGCTTCGGCGAACATGCTCGCGGCCACGCCGCCGACGTTGCCGAAACCCTGCACGGCGACCCGCGCGCCCTCGATCGCCACCCCGCGCTGCACGGCGGCTTCGCAGCCCATGACGAACACGCCGCGCCCGGTCGCCTCGCGGCGGCCCAGCGAACCGCCCAGGGAAATAGGCTTGCCGGTCACGACGCCGGTCGACAGGTTACCCTCGATCATCGAATACGAGTCCATCATCCAGGCCATGACCTGTTCGTTGGTGTTCACGTCCGGCGCCGGGATGTCCTTGGTGGGGCCGATGATCAGGCTGATCTCGCTGGTATAGCGGCGCGTCAGGCGCTGGAGTTCGCCCTTCGACAGCGACGCCGGATTCACGCGGATGCCGCCCTTGGCGCCGCCATAGGGGACATTCACGGCGGCGTTCTTCACGGTCATCCAGGCGGACAGCGCCATCACTTCCGAGAGCGTCACGTCCTGGTGGTAGCGCACGCCGCCCTTGCCCGGACCGCGCGACAGGTTGTGCTGGACGCGATAGCCCTCGAAGTGGGCGATGCTGCCGTCGTCGCGCTCGATCGGCACGTCGACGGTCAGGATGCGCTTCGGGCGCTTGAGGGTCTCCACCCAGCGCGACAGGCTGCCCAGGTGGGGCGTGACCCGCTCGATCTGCTGCAGGTACTGGCCCCAGGGACCAAGATTGTCGGGATTGAGATAGGAAGGCAATGCATCGTGGGTCATCGTGCGGCTCCAATGTTCGCGTTGTGGGTGGCGATGGCCCGATCGTGTCGGGCCATCCAGCCAGGCGAATCATAGGATGCGCACTGCGCTTCCAGCCAATGCCGCTTTTGCATTCGGCAATGCACAAGATGCATTACCGGCTTGCGGCCGCTATTTTTCCGATACCGGGCACCGCGGCGCAGGCTGGCACTGCGCGGACAGGAATTCCCACAGCCGGGCGACCGAGGGCTTGCCGGGACGGGCGGCGGACGGGCGTTCGCGGTACAGCCGGATCTCCATCTCGATGTCCCAGTCGCCTGCTTCGTCCGCCCGTGCGAGCTGTTGTTGGCTGAGCTCGCGCGTGACGGCCGATTCGGGCAGGAAGGCGATGCCATGCCCTTCCAGCACCATCATCTTCAAGCCTTCCGCCATGTCGGTCTCGTAACGCTTGTCGAGATGCAGTCCGGGCCTGGCGTCCGCAAGGATGAGGTCGACCATCCTGCCCAGATAGGCGTTCGTCGTGTACGACATGAATGGCAAGGGCAAGTCCTTGCTGCCGGGCAGGCGATATTCGGGTTTGCCGTCCTGGTCGCAGCGCGCATACGCGCGCAAGGCTTCGCGCCCGATCACCAGCATATCGTAGCGGCCTGCATCGAGCTGGACCGGCTGGCGCGGATGGTGATAGCACAGCAGCAGGTCGCAGCCGCCTTCCACCAGCTGCATCACGGCGTCATGGACGTTCAGGGCGAGCAGGCGGCTGTTGATCGGTGCGAAATCGCGCTCCAGCATGGTCAGCCATTTCGGCACAAAGGTCAGCGACAGCGTGTGCGGCACGGCCAGGTCGATGGTCGTTTGCGCGGTGACCCGGTCGTGCCGCAGCAGTTCGCGTACGCCGTTGATCTGGCCCAGCATGTCGAGCGCCTGTTCATAGAACACCAGGCCGGCGGGCGTGACGCGGGTAGGAAAGGTGGTGCGGTCGATCAGGTCCGTTCCCAGCCAGCTCTCCAGCGAGCGGATGCGCCGCGAGAAAGCGGGCTGAGTCACGTGCCGAAGCTGGGCGGAGCGGCTAAAACTCTTGGTCTCCACCAGCGAAATAAAATCCTCCAGCCATTTCGATTCCATGCATCGTTCCGAACTGTTCAATGATCCCGGCATTCTAACGCCGACTTCGCTTTCGAGGCTCTCGCAGGCGGCGGGCAACACGGCAGCCTGAGCTTGCGCTTCAGGCAGCATGCGGGCAGCGTACTGGATCCGGCGACGGTAGCTGAATCAGGCGTGGCGCTCACCAATGCAGCAGCAGGTCGTCCCTGGCGGTCCTGGTCACGCGCGTGCCGAACTGGCGTCCTTCGCGGTTCAGCGTCGTCATCAGCCACCAGGCATCCGACGCGGGCGCGGAATTCACCCGTAGATGCCGGGTCTGGGTAGGCGTCATGGCAAAGCGGATGAGTCTGCCGGCCTCGAAGGTCGGAAAATACATCAGCGCCAGGTCGCTACGGAATTGTTCATATCCGGTGATCCCTTCGTAATCGTTGAGGAAATCGCCGCACCCGTATAGTATGGGTTTGCCGAGGTAGACTTCGATGCCTTTCACGTGATGCGAGGAATGGCCGTGGACCACGTCGACCGCTGCCGCGTCGATGAGACCGTGCGCGAATGCCTGCTGTTGCGCCGGTATGTCGAAGCCCCAGTTGCCACCCCAATGGAGGGATGCCACGACCAGGTCGCCAGCCCGCTTCGCCGCGCGCACCCGGTGTGCGACGGTGTCGAGCTGGCATGCCGTCAGCCCAGGCAGGAAATTGACGCCAGGCCGGCCCGGACCGGCGCTCCATTCCGGCGGCACGCCGCTGTCTTCCGTGGCCCAGGCGAACACCAGCACCCGGCCTTTTCCAGGGACATGCAGTACGGCCGGCGCGGCCGCCTGGTCGGCATCGCGGCCGGCGCCGGCGGTGGCGATGCCGGCCCGGTGCAGGACGTCGAGCGTCTCCTCCAGGCCCTGGCGGCCCCAGTCCATCACATGGTTGTTGGCGAGCGTACAGCAGTCGATGCCGGCCGCGGCCAGGCAGGGGAGGTTGTCGGGATGCATGCGGTAGTGGATGCCTTTGCCGGGCCATGCGTGTTCGCTGGATGTCACCGCCGTTTCCAGGTTGATGATGCGCAAGTCCGGTGCCAGGCGCCGCCAGGCATCCCTTGCATGGCCCCAGATGGCGGCAAAGTCCACCGGCCGGCGAATAGGGCCGCTGGCCGCCTCGGCGAGTTTCACGTAAGCTAATGCCGAGCGAACGCAGGGTTCGAACAGGCGAGGATTTCCCGGGTGAGGCAGGACCTGGTCGATGCCTCGGCCGGTCATCACATCGCCGGACAGGAACAGCGTCACATTGTGTGAAGCTCGAGCCGGCTGCATGTCAGCGCCCCCTTTCGGCAAAACTGGCGAGGCCGCGATGAGGAGAGCACGGCCGGTATGGCGTACATTGTGAACCTGCCGGCGCGATCCGTATGTCCCGATTGACCAGCGCCATTCTCTTGTGAGGAAAAGACACCTTGTCCAGCTTTGTCCATGAACGAACGGTCCTGCTGGCGGGCGCCACTGGGCTGGTGGGCGGCCGCATCCTCCAGGCGCTGCTGGCCGACCCGGCCGTCGGGATGGTGCACGCGCTGAGCCGCCGGCCCCTGGACGTCGCGCATCCCCGGCTGCAGGCCCATATCGTGGATTTCAGGCAGCTGGAGACCCTGCCGCAGGCCGATGAGGTGTACCTGGCGCTCGGCACCACCATCAAGGTGGCCGGCAGCCAGGCGGCGTTCCGCGCAGTCGACCTGGACGCCAATCTGGCGGTGGCCAAGGCAGCCTTTGCCGCAGGCGCCCGGCGCGTGGGAGTGGTCAGCGCGGCGATGGCGAATGCGACGTCGCCCACGTTCTATAACCGCGTCAAGGGCGAACTGGAGGATGCGCTGAAGGCGATGGAATGGGAGGCGCTGGTGATCGCACAGCCTTCGCTCCTGCTGGATCAGCGGCACGGACTGCAGCAGCCCCCGCGTATCGGCGAACAGATCGCGATCCCGATCGCGAAGCTGCTGGCGCCCCTGCTGCCCGGGCCGTATCGGCCGGTGCATGCGCTTGCGGTCGCGCAGGCACTGGTCAGGACCGTGCCGGCGGCGCAGGGCGTGGTCGTGCTGCCTTCCCATCTGCTGGCGAAGATCGGCGGCGAGCCCGCCGGCTGACGCAGGCCGCGGCCAATGTGATGCCTTGCCGAATTTCTTGGCGTCAATGCATCGCACCGCAAGGCGGTCCTGGGACGCAAGCAGGTGCCTCCGGGTTCCAGGCCAAATGTAACAAGCATCGCAAACCCGGCCCGGGGCGTACACTGGCAGCAATGCCTTCATCGTCCGCTCCGGCCGAAGCGAGGTACAAGGCTCGGCCCCGGCGCCGGTCGCTTGCGATCACCGTGTCACCCGGTATCGCGGCCACTGCCCGGCAGGTGCGCGATGTGCAGGATTGCCGTCTCAAAAGGACATGTCCGAATCGCCGTTCAACGCGGAGCAGGTATGAAACTGAAGAGGCGTGGGTCAGTGCGAGCGCCTGCCGATACGGGATCGGCCCTGGCCGTGCTGACCCGGCTGGCGGTGGGCTTCGTGGCGGCTGCGTATGTGCATGGGCGCATGCAGCGCACCCGCTTGATCGAGCGCCTGGTTGAGGAGCGCACCGCGGACCTGGACCGCACCTCGGAGGCGCTCCGCCTGCACCAGCGCGCCATCGAATCGAGCGCCAACTCGGTGACCCTGATCGACGCCCACACGCCGGAGGGAACCATCATCCATGTCAACCCTGCCTTCACGCGCCTGCATGGGTATGAGGCTGAAGAAGTGCTGGGCCTGCCGCTGGAGATCCTGGCCAGCGGCGTCGACGACCAGCCCGGCCTGCACGAACTGCGCAACGCCATCGCGGAGAAGCGCGAGGGCCACGCGATGTTCCAGGTGCGGCGCAGGGACGGCACGCTCTACTACGAGGAAGCCTACCTGGCGCCGGTCAAGGATGAACACGGCGTGACCGACTACTTCGTCATCTTCGAATACGATGTCACGACCGCCAAGCAGTACGAGGCCGCACTGGAACACCGTGCGCGCCACGACATGCTGACGGGCCTGCCGAACCGCGTGGCGCTGGCCGACCGCATCGACCGCGCGCTGGCGTTCGCGCGCGCGGACGCCGCCCCGGTGTGGGTGGCCGTGCTCGACCTGGATTACTTCAAGCACGTCAACGACAGCCTGGGCGCGGCCGCCGGGGACCGCCTGCTGCGCCAGGCCGGCGAGCGCATGCTGGCCGCGGTCGGGCCCACCGATACCGTCGCCCGTACCGGCGACGACGAGTTCGTCCTGCTGTTCGAGAACCGCGCCGACGAGCGCCACGCCGCGGCCACGGTGGCCAAGGTGCTGGCGGCGATCGCCGAACCCTTCAGCGAAGACGGCCAGCGCGTGTTCCTGACCTGCAGCGCCGGCATCGCCGGCTATCCGGGCGACGGCGGCGATGCCGACAGCCTGGTCAAGTATGCGCAAATCGCGATGTATCGCGCCAAGGAAAGCGGGCGCAATACGGTCCGCTTCTACCTGCCGAGCATGAACGAACGCGCGCGCGAGCGCCTGGCCATGGTGGACGCGATGCGCCATGCGATGAATGCGGAGGAGTTCGAGCTGCACTACCAGCCCCAGGTCGACCTGGCCAGCGGCGCCGTGATCGGCATGGAAGCGCTGGTCCGCTGGCGCCATCCGCAGATGGGCATGATGCGGCCCGACCGCTTTATCTCGCTGGCCGAGGAGACCGGCCTGATCGTCCCGCTCGGCACCTGGGTGCTGCGCGCCGCCTGCGCGCAGGCGGCGGCCTGGCAGCGCGCCGGCCTCGGGCCCCTGCGCGTGGCCGTCAACCTGTCGTCGCGCCAGTTCAGGGATGCCGGGCTGCCCGAACTGATCGCCCAGATCCTGCGCGAGACGGCGCTGCCGTCCACCAGCCTGGAGATCGAACTCACCGAGAGCCTGATGATGGAGGATGTCGACACGGCGGTGGCGACCATGCGCGCGCTCAAGGCAATGGGTGTGCACCTGTCGATCGACGATTTCGGCACCGGCTACTCCAGCCTGTCCTACCTGAAGCGCTTTCCGGTGGATGTGCTGAAGATCGACCAGTCCTTCGTGCGCGACATCGGCAACGACGCCAGCAGCTCGGCCATGGTGGCGGCCATGATTTCACTCTCGCACGAGCTGGGGCTGCGCGTCATCGCCGAGGGCGTCGAAACCCGGGCCCAGTGGGACTACCTGCTGGGCCGGGGCTGCGACGAAGTCCAGGGGTATTACTTCAGCCGTCCCCTGCGCGGACGCGATTTCGAGCAGATGGTGCGCGCACGCCGCGCCGACGGGCACTGAGCTTGGCCGGCCGCGGGCTCGTCCCCGCCCTGAGGCGCGCCGGGGTGGCAAAGCGCGACCTCTAATCGCGCCTGCCAATCCTGGACGGCGGCCGCATCCACGCAAATATCAAGATACAGGACGCCCGCGCGCAGGAGGCGATTGCGGAATACGGGAAGGCCATGCATGCGCATGCCGGTCCGCGATCCTTGCATTCCCTAACTCAATCTACTGCCTTGACCATGTCTTCGATGACCTTCTTGGCGTCACCAAACACCATCATCGTGTTCGGCTGGTAGAACAAGTCGTTGTCCAGCCCCGCATAACCGGAAGCCATCGAGCGCTTGTTGACGATGATGCTCTTGGCCTTGTACGCCTCCAGGATCGGCATGCCGGCGATGGGCGACTTCGGATCCTTGGCCGCCGGGTTCACGACGTCATTCGCGCCCAGCACCAGCACCACGTCAGTCTGGCCGAACTCGGCGTTGATGTCCTCCATCTCGAACACCTGGTCGTAGAGCACTTCGGCTTCGGCCAGCAGCACGTTCATGTGGCCGGGCATGCGGCCCGCCACCGGGTGGATCGCGTAGCGCACCGAGACGCCCTTGTGGGTCAGCTTCTCCACCAGCTCCTTGAGAGAATGCTGCGCGCGCGCCACCGCCAGGCCGTAGCCGGGGACGATGATCACGGACTCGGCATTGGCCATGACGAAGCTCGCGTCGTCGGCCGACCCGGCCTTGACCGGGCGCTGTTCCTTGGCGCCGCCCGCTTCAACGGAGGCTTCGCCGCCGAAGCCACCCAGGATCACGTTGAAGAAGGAACGGTTCATCGCCTTGCACATGATGTACGACAGGATGGCGCCGCTCGAACCCACCAGCGAGCCGGCGATGATCAGCATCGAGTTATTCAGCGAGAAGCCGATGCCTGCGGCCGCCCAGCCCGAATACGAGTTCAGCATCGACACCACCACCGGCATGTCGGCGCCGCCGATCGGGATGATGATCAGGACGCCCAGGATGAAGGACAGCGCCGCCATGAGGATGAAGGGTTCCCACGCCGGCTCCACGCCTTCGGCGAAGCAGAACGCCAGGCCGAGCCCGATGATGGCGATGGCCAGCACGAGGTTCAGGATGTGCTGCCCGGCGAAGCGCACCGGCGCGCCCTGGAACAGGCGGAACTTGTATTTGCCCGACAGCTTGCCGAAGGCGATCACCGAGCCCGAAAAGGTCACCGCGCCCACGAAGGTACCGATGAACAGCTCCAGCCGGTTCCCGAAGGGCAGCGGCGTGGTGCGGGTGGCGATGTTGAAGGCCCAGGGCTCGGAGACGGCGGCCACCGCGATGCACACCGCGGCCAGGCCGATCAGCGAGTGCATCGCCGCGACGAGTTCCGGCATCTTGGTCATCTCGACCTTGCGGGCGGCGATGGCGCCGATGCCTCCGCCCACCGCCATGCCCAGCAGCACCAGGCCGAAGCCGAAGCCGCCGGTGGACAGCATTGCCTGCAGCTTGACGATCAGGGTCACGGTGGTCAGGACGGCAATGCCCATGCCGGCCATGCCGAA
The DNA here is from genome assembly GCF_018119385.1 of Massilia sp. AB1. Classification (NCBI taxonomy): domain Bacteria; kingdom Pseudomonadati; phylum Pseudomonadota; class Betaproteobacteria; order Burkholderiales; family Oxalobacteraceae; genus Massilia; species Massilia sp. AB1. Next base: position 59,162 of record NZ_JAGKSG010000008.1, read on the forward strand.
TGCGTTACCCATGCGCGCGCTGGCAGGTGAAGACAGGCCCTTCAAGGCCTGGATGAAGCAGATCGAAGCCATCAGGTAGAGCAGGGTGACCATGTTCATGGAGATGGCGCTCATGACTTCGCACCTGCTTTGGCATTGCTGTCCTTCTTCTTGAACATCTCCAGCATGCGCTGGGTGACCATGAAGCCGCCGAATACGTTCACGGCGGCCAGGGCCACCGCGACGGTGCCTGCCACCTGGCCGGTGACGCCTTCGGTGAGGGCGGCGGCCAGCATGGCGCCGACGATGATGATGGCGGAAACGGCGTTGGTGACGGCCATCAGCGGCGTGTGCAGGGCCGGGGTGACGGTCCAGACCACGTGGTAGCCGACGTAGACGGCCAGCACGAAGATGATGAGGTTGATGATGGTATGACTGACTTCCATAAGAACTCCCCGTTTGCTTCCTTCTTGTCTTTATGCAGCCGCCTTCATGCGGCCATGCAGGACTTCCCGGCCGGCGCAGACCAGCGTGGCTTTGATGATCTCGTCCTCGCGGTCGACGACGAGCTTGCCGTCCTTGTCGATGATCAGCTTGAGGAAATCCAGCACGTTGCGGGCGTACAGCGCGGAGGCGTCGGCTGCGACGAGCGTCGCCAGGTCGGGCTGGCCGATGATGTGCACGCCGTGCTTGACCACGGTCTTGCCGAGTTCGGTCAGCGGGCAGTTGCCGCCCTGGGCCACGGCCATGTCGACGATTACCGAGCCGGGTTTCATCGCCTTGACGGTATCCTCGGAGATCAGGACCGGCGCCTTGCGGCCCGGGATCAGCGCCGTGGTGACGATGATGTCGGCCAGCTTGGCGCGCTCGTGCACCAGTTCGGCCTGGCGCCGCATCCAGTCCGCGGGCATCGGACGGGCGTAGCCGCCTTCACCCTTGGCGATTTCGCGCTCCTCCTCGGTGAGGTAGGGCACGTCGATGAACTTGGCGCCCAGCGACTCCACCTGTTCCTTGACCGGCGGACGCACGTCGGACGCCTCGATCACGGCGCCCAGGCGCTTGGCGGTGGCGATGGCCTGCAAACCGGCCACACCGACACCCATGATCAGCACGCGTGCGGCCTTGACGGTGCCGGCGGCGGTCATCAGCATGGGCATGAAGCGCTGGTAGGTGTTCGCGGCCAGCATCACGGCCTTGTAGCCGGCGATGTTGGCCTGGGAGGAGAGCACGTCCATCGACTGCGCCCGGGTGATGCGCGGCGCCGCCTCCAGGGCGAAGGCAAACAGGCCGCTGTCGGCCATGGCGGCCAGGTTGCCGGTATCGAAAGGGTCCAGCATTCCGACCAGTACTGCGTCGGGTTTCATTTGTGTGCGTTCCTGCGGATTCGGTGCGCGCACCTTGAGTACTACATCGGCCCCAAGGGCATCGGCGGCTGTCCCGACGATGGCGCCGGCTGCCCTGAATGCATCGTCGGTGATCGCCGCCTGCAGGCCTGCGCCCGACTCAACGATCACATGATGTCTGGCTGCGAGCTTCTTGACTGTTTCGGGTGTGGCTGCCACCCGCGTTTCCGCCGGACGTGATTCCGCCGGTATACCAATTTTCATGGCTATTCCCTTGACTTGCTATCGGTATCGCTGTCGAACGAACAAGCGCCGCCGGGCAAGCGCAGAAGCGCCGGCCGGCGGCGCTCCTTGCTTAGAACTGGTTCATCGTGTTGTGCTTGCCGCCGGCCTTCAGCGCCGCTTCGCCGCTGAAGTACTCCTTGTGGTCGTCGCCGATGTCCGAACCGGACATGTTCTGGTGCTTGACGCAGGCGATGCCCTGGCGGATTTCCTTGCGCTGCACGCCGGCCACGTAGCCCAGCATGCCCTGTTCGCCGAAGTATTCCTTGGCCAGGTTGTCAGTCGACAGCGCGGCGGTGTGGTAGGTCGGCAGGGTGATCAGGTGGTGGAAGATGCCGGCTTCGCGGGCCGCGTCGGCCTGGAAGGTGCGGATGCGCTCGTCCGCTTCGCGCGCCAGGGCCGAATCGTCGTACTCGGCGCTCATCAGCTGGCCGCGCTCGTAGGCCGAGACGTCCTCGCCGCGGGCCTTCATGGCATCGAACACCTGCTGGCGGAAGTTCAGGGTCCAGTTGAAGGACGGGCTGTTGTTATAGACCAGCTTGGCGTTCGGGATGACCTTGCGGATCTCGCTGACCATGCCCCCGATCTGGGCGATGTGCGGTTTCTCGGTTTCGATCCACAGCAGGTCGGCGCCGTTCTGCAGCGAGGTGATGCAATCCAGGACGCAGCGCGCCTCGCCGGTGCCTTCGCGGAACTGGAACAGGTTGCTTGGCAGGCGTTTCGGGCGCAGCAGTTTGCCGTCGCGCTTGATGATCACGTCGCCGTTGTTCAGGTCGCCGGCGGCGATTTCCTCGGCGTCCAGGAAGCTGTTGTACTGGTCGCCCAGGTCACCCGGCTCGCGGGTGAAGGCGATCTGCTTGGTCAGGCCGGCGCCCAGCGAGTCGGTACGCGCGACGATGACGCCGTCGTCCACGCCCAGCTCCAGGAAGGCGTAGCGCACGGCGCGGATCTTGGCCAGGAAGTCCTCGTGCGGCACGGTGACCTTGCCGTCCTGGTGGCCGCACTGCTTCTCGTCCGACACCTGGTTTTCGATCTGGATGCAGCAGGCGCCCGCCTCGATCATCTGCTTGGCCATCAGGTAGGTCGCCTCGGCGTTGCCGAAGCCGGCGTCGATGTCGGCGATGATCGGCACCACGTGGGTGAGGAAGTTGTCGATCTTGTCCTGGATCGCGGCGCGCGCGTCCGCGGTGTCGGCGGCGTCCAGCTGGCGGAACAGGCCGCCCAGTTCGCGGGCATCGGCCTGGCGCAGGAAGGTGTACAGCTCCTTGATCAGCGAGGCGACCGCGGTCTTCTCGTGCATCGACTGGTCCGGCAGCGGGCCGAATTCCGAACGCAGTGCGGCGACCATCCAGCCCGACAGGTAGAGGTAGCGGCGTTCGGTACTGGCGAAGTGCTTCTTAATAGAGATCATCTTCTGCTGGCCGATGAAACCGTGCCAGCAGCCCAGCGACTGCGTGTACTTGGACGGATCGGCATCGTAGGCGGCCATGTCCCGGCGCATGATGCCGGCGGTGTAGCGAGCGATGTCCAGGCCGGTCTTGAAGCGGTTCTGGGCGCGCATGCGGGCGGCAGACTCGGGATTGATGGCGGCCCAGCCGCTGCCTGCCTGTTCCTTGAGGCGGATGAGGGACTGGATATCGTTCTGGTACTGGGACATGTCGAGCTCCTGAGTGGTGATTGAAATCGTCTGCGCTTTCCCGAGCTGCCGAGCAGGCCCGGGGCGTGTTCGCATGAGTTCATGATAAGACAGGTCAGAAGAAGATTTCATGTCTTATATAAGACATATGACATAAAACTTATCGCCGAAATATCAAGCACTTACGTGCTTGGTTTCGGGATGCGGGAAGGAATTTTGCGAAACGAGATATCGGCGGGTGTCGCAGAGGGTTGAGAATATTACGATGTGAAATGCGGTTCGGCTGTATGAAATGCGCCGCGAGCCGTAGACCGTTGGCTAGTAGCCACCAGCCACCAGCCACCAGCCACCAGCCATCAGCCATCAGCCGCCAGCCGCCGGCCGTAGGCCGGTGCATTGCTACTCACTGGAAGGATCAACAGCTCCATGCCGACTGTTCGACAGGCGGTAGAACCTGCGATCGGCCTGGCAACGGGCAAAGCCGCAATGCCAGTAAGGGGGAAAAGGTGGCCGGACCGCCGCGAGGCGGGCGCGAACGTGATGCCGCGCGCATCCAAACCGCAGTCACGCGACTCAGGCGTAGGCACCTCCGCCCATGCCGAGGTTTCCGCGGCGCGCGCCCGGAAGTTCTCATGCTTGACCGTGATTCGCCGCTCCTCGCCGGCACGTAGGAAAAGCTCCCGCGTTACGCTGGCATAGGTGATACCCGAGGCTGCGACGCCATTTTGCGCTTGGGCGGGCGCCGTGCCGTCCCCCGTATCCATCGAGACCTTCACCCACGGGTCGCCCGGCGTCTCGTAGACAGCGCCGGCTACGCCACCCACGCGAATTTGCCGGTCGCAGTCGCTGGGTGGAATCAGCAATTGAGCGGCCGCACCGTCCCCATTCTTCGCCTCGATCCGCCGGGATCCGCTGCCGCACAAGCGCGGCGGCTTCGGTGCGACATAGGACGGAACGTGGAAGGCCGCGGTATAGCTCGCCCCTCCCACCGTCGCGTTGACATTGCCGACGATTTCTTCCCCGTCGCGCGGCACCGCGATAGTTTTTTTTTCCTTCAAAATTGGAAGGGAAGGCGGCGTCCAGGGTACGCCCGTTGACCGCGACTTCGAGCTTGCCGGGATTGGCCAGGCCGGGCGGATGGCGCCAGCCCACCACGACGTCCACCGATTTTCGGGTGCCTCTGACGGGATAGGCGAACAAGCCGCTCGAATGCGAGGCGACACAAGCCCGCCAGGCCGGAATGGCCTGTTCAGGCAGACTGCTGGACAAGGTTTCCCTGGCGTTGCTGCTCGTGAAAGTGCTTGCCTGCTGGTTGAGATAGCGCCGGCGCTTTTCATCGAAGCTTTGGTAGTCTCCCGAAAAATAGCCGGGTACGTCCGCACTCGCATCCTGCTTGATCTTTCCATAGTTGGACACATCGATCAAACTCAGCCAGGCGCTGAAGACCTGGTTGCTTTGCCTGGCGCGGGAGATGTTTTTAGTGAGCAGCACGTTGTCGCACTCGGAAGGAACGGCAGCGGCGGCGCCAGCCCCGAGCGTCAAGGACAGGGATAGCAACAGGATCAGCTTCGTCTGCATGTTCGTTCTCCCGATGGTGCGTATGGTCCGAAGGCAAGAGGTGTGGCGAGACGCTTCCGACGGATCCCCTGAGCTGAAGCAGGGGCCACCGAGCGATCACCCGACCGTTTGACTCATCGCCGGGGACGAAGTTTGGGCAGCGCCGCGCAAGAGCACCGGGCGGCTACGGAGATCTGCGATAGATCAAGTCCGCGTGATCCCGCTTAGAGCGCGAACCCGCCTGCCGTCTGGGTGAACTGGTTGATCCCCGCCGTCATCGCCGTGATCATGGCCCGCTCCGCCGCCGACAGCTGCGGATGCCAGATGTCGAAGATCAGGACCACGCGCAACTGCGCGCTGTCGTTCCAGGCCTCGTGCTCGATGGTGTCGTCGAACACCCAGGCCTTGCCGGGCTCCCACGCGCGGGTGTCGTTCCCGACCCGGAAGCCGCAGCCGGGCGGCACGATCAGGGGCAGGTGGGTCACCAGGCGCACATTGCTGACTCCGGTATGCGGCGGAATGCGGGTGCGTGGCTTGAGCACGGAGAACATGGCGCTCGGCGTGCGCCCCGGCTGGTCGGGCTGGGGCGCGCCGCGCAGCGCTTCCATCGTGCGCGGACAGCGCTCGGCGTGCCCGGCGACCGGCTTGCCCTTGTCGATCAGGTGGTAGGCGCTCCAGTCGAGCGACTTGTTGAGGCCGGCCCACTGGTTCAGTGGCTGGTCTTCGGTATAGTTGATATACGGCGCAAAGCCTTCTTCCCGGGCCAGCACCGCCAGGAACTCGGACCGGATGTCGGCGGTGGCCGCCTCCAGCGCATCCAGCCAGGGAAACGCGCTGCGCGGGAAGAAGCTGACCGGCGCCAGGCCCTGGTAGTGGAACAGGGCGGGCTGGGAGTCGTAGCGCCGCTTGCGGCCGGTCATGATGTCGAGCGAGTCGCGGAAGCGTTGCAGGTCTGCGCCTTGCAGCTCGCGCAACTGGGGCGCCAGGAAGGCGTCGAGGAAATCGCCGAACTCGCGGTTGTAGGCGGCATGCCAGTCGAGCGCCTCGCGTACCGCCGGCTGCAGGTCGGCAGGCAGCGTGTGCAGCGGCGGCGCCACGGCGGCCACCGCGGCGCAGGCGCCGGCGGCCGCCTGGCGCTTGCCCTGGCGGATGTAGAGGCGGCTGCGCAGCACCAGCGCCACCAGGTCGTAGGGATCGAGTGTCAGGGCGCCGCTCAGCGCCGCTTCCTCGCCGTCCTCGTCCTTCTGCGCCAGGCAGAGCACGGCCAGGTTGAGCCATTGCTGCTTGTCGCGGCCGTCGGCCCGGACCAGGCGCTCGAGCAGCGCGCGCGCCTGCGGCAGTCGGCCGGCGCTGAAGGCATCGTGGGCGAGGGCGCGCAGGGCGCGCAGGGCGCGCGGGTGGCCGGGGGCGCGGGCGAGGATGGTTTCCCAGTACTGGAGCGCACGCCCCCGGTCGCCCCGTCCGTCCGCCTGCAGCGCCTGCTGTTCGAGCACCGCGATTTCCCTGTCGTCCGCCATGCGCATCGCCCCCGCCTCGTGTCGTATGTACGCGGGGATTTTTGTCCATGTGTATGCGTGTTGGCAAGCAATATTTACATCAGGCCATTTCTTCAGACGGCGACGGGGCCCCCTCCATAGCAGCCTGGCAGGCGTTACTGAAGGGGCAGCGGGCGCGCATCCGGGGCGGGGATGCCCGCCGGGCGGATCTCGGTGCTCTGGTGCAGGGTGTTGCGCCAGCCGTCCGGCTGCAGGGTCCAGACCCGCACGTAGCGCCCGCGGAACTGGCGCAGCGCGTTCAGGCTTTGCATCCGGGCGTGGAAGCGCCCGGTAACCACGGCGGCGCGGCCGTTGCCGAGCACGGTGATTTCCATGTCGTCCAGGCCGTAGCCGCTCATTCTGAATTCGTTGCGCATCAGCGCCTGCAGGAATTCGGTCTTGGTACGCACCCGGCCGTTGCTCTCTACATGGTAGTACTCGCCGCCGATCAGCTTGCGCAAGGTGTCGATGTCGCCGCTCGCCACCGCTGCCGCGCGCTTGCGTTCGGCGTCACGAATGGAAGCGGCTGCGGTGTCGCCCGCTGCTGCTGCTGCTGCGGCGGTGGCGGCGCCCATGGCATCGAAGGCATGGGATGGGCCGGAGAGCAGGGCGGCGGCAAGGAAGAAAGGCAGGGTGCGCATGTGTGGCGGAAACTGTGATGACCGCAGACAGTATATAAATTCCTGACTGTAAGATTGTAACGAAATATTGCTTTTGCAAGTCACATTCAGACATCGGCCATTGTCTTGAAGCGGCGGGGACATCTGATACAGTGGTTCCCACGCAGCGCCGCTGTGGCTGCCGCCCCTTTCACTTCACGCCAAAACGACGACATGCCTGCCGCTCCTTTGCCGTCCGACGAAGCCGAACGCCTGGCGCTGCTGCACGCCCTGGCCCTGCTCGACACGCCCGCCGAGCCGCTGTTCGACCGCGTCACGCGGCTGGCGAGCAGGCTGCTGGGCGTGCCGATGGCGCTGTTCACCCTGATCGATGCCGAGCGCCAGTGGTTCAAGTCGCGCGTCGGACTCGACGAGACGGAAACCCCGCGCGAGCTCGCATTCTGCGCCCACGCGATCCTCCACGACGCGCCGCTCGTGGTGCCGGATGCGACCCAGGACGAGCGTTTCCGCAGCAACCCGCTGGTCACCGGGGCGCCGAATATCCGCTTCTACGCGGGCGTGCCGATCCGCACCGGCGCGGAGCTGGCGATCGGCACCCTATGCGTGGTCGACACCCAGCCGAGGGAGCTCGGCGACGAGGACCTGGCGGTGCTGGCCGACCTGGCCGCGATCATCACCGAGGAAGTCCGCTACCGCGAACGGCTGGCGGTGGCGCGCGACCAGCTGGCGCGCACGGGCGAGGTGCTCGGCGCGAGCGAGGCGCGCTTCCGCGCGGTGTTCGAGGCGGCCGTGGTCGGCATCGCCCTGGTCTTGCCCGACGGGACCTGGGTCAGTGTCAACCCGGCCCTGTGCCAGATCCTCGGCTATACCGAGCAGGAGCTGCTGGGGATCCGCTTCCCGGAAATCACTTATCCGCCCGATCGCGCCGAGGACGCCGAACTGATCCGGCGCCTGCACGCCGGCGAGATCGAACGCTTGACCCGCCAGAAACGCTATGTGCGCAAGGACGGCAGCCTGGTCTGGATCCAGGTCGATGTCTCGCGCAAGCTGGGGCCGAGCGGCGAGCACGAGTACAACGTCGCGGTGGTCAAGGACATCGACGCCCAGAAGCGGGCGGAGCAAGAGGTGGCCGCGCTGCACGCCGACCTCGAACGGCGGGTCGACGAGCGCACGCGCGCGCTGCAGGAAGCCATCCAGCGCCAGCGCCAGGCCGAGCAGGACCTGCGCGCGCGCGAGGTCCAGCTGCGCACCGTGATCGAGAACGCCTACGACGCTTACATCAGCCTCGACCGCCACGGCCGGGTCACGGCCTGGAACCGCCAGGCCGAGGAGACTTTCGGCTGGAGCGCGGAAGAGGCGCTCGGCGCCACGCTGGAACGCCTGATCATCCCGCCCGAGCTGGCGGGCGCCCACCAGGCCGGCATGCGGCGCTACCTGTCGACCGGGGTGGCGAAGGTGGTCGACCGCCGCCTGGAACTGCCCGCCGTGCGGCGCGACGGCAGCCGCCTGATGGTGGAGCTGCGGCTGCGGGCCCTCGACATCGACGGCGAGCCGCTGTTCAGCGCCTTCCTGCACGACATTACGGAGCGCAAGGAAGCCGAGGCGCGGCGCGAATACGAAAGCCGCCACGACCTGCTGACCGGCCTGCCGAACCGGCGCGCGCTGATGGAAGCCCTGCCGGTGGTGCAGTCGCGCGCCGGCCGCAGCGGCCGCACCATGGGCCTGCTGTTCCTCGACCTGGACGGCTTCAAGGCCATCAATGACGAATTCGGCCACGATGCGGGCGACGCCCTGCTGCGGGTGCTCGCCGACCGCCTGCGCGCCGCGGTGCGCAAGACCGACAGCGTGTTCCGCCTTGCGGGCGACGAGTTCACCGTGGTGCTCGAAGACCTGGGCGAGACCAGGATGGACGCGCACGCCGTCGCCGCCAAGCTGATCGACGTCCTGTCCGAGCCGGCCAGCCTGTGGAATACCCAGGTCCAGGTCGGGGCCAGCGTCGGCATCGCCCTGTGCCCGCCGGGCGCCGGCCTGGGCCCCGAGGCGCTGATCCGCGAGGCCGACCAGCGCATGTACGAGGCCAAGCGTGCCGGGCGCGGCTGCATCAGGCCGGAAGCCCAGCCGGAAGTTGTTCAACAAAGCCCTTGACCTTCCCATCGTGGGAAGGAATATGCTGTCCATATGTGATCGAGGAGAAAGCATATGGATACCGAAGTAGAAAGCCGCGACACGACCCTGCGCATCGGCGGCATGACCTGCGCGTCCTGCGTGGCGCGGGTCGAAAAGGCGCTGCAGGCGGTGCCGGGCGTGGAAAGCGCCAGCGTCAACCTGGCGACGGAGAAAGCGACCGTGCACGGCGCCGCCGCGCCCGAGGCGCTGCGCGAGGCGGTGCAGGCGGCCGGTTACGAAGCCGCCGAGGTGGAAGAGGGCGCACCGGCGATTGCGCCCGAGGCGGCTGGCAAGGGCGGCCTGCCGTCCTGGTGGCCGGTGGCTGCCGCGGCGCTGCTGAGCATTCCGCTGGTGGCGCCGATGGCCGGCCAGCTGTTCGGCATGGATTGGATGCTGCCCGGCTGGATCCAGCTGCTGCTGGCGACCCCGGTCCAGTTCTGGCTCGGCGCGCGCTTCTACCGCGCCGGCTGGAAGGCCTTGCGCGCCTTCAGCGGCAACATGGACTTGCTGGTGGCGATCGGCACCAGCGCCGCCTACGGCCTCTCGCTCTACCTGCTGCTGTCGCACGGCGGCCATGCCCACCTGTACTTCGAATCGTCGGCGGTCGTCATCACCCTGGTCCTGCTGGGCAAATGGCTGGAAGGCCGCGCCAAGCGCCAGACGGTGCAGGCGATCGAGGCGCTGGAAGCGCTGCGCGCTAGTTCCGCCCTGGTGCGCAGGGACGGGCGCGAGCTTCGCGTGCCGCTGGCCGAACTGGCCAAGGGCGACCTGATGGTGGTGCTGCCGGGCGAACGCCTGCCGGCCGACGGCCTGGTCGAGGAGGGCGCCAGCCACCTGGACGAGTCGCTGCTGACCGGCGAGAGCCTGCCGGTGGCGAAGAGGGCAGGCGACAAGGCGACCGGCGGCGCGGTCAATGGCGAAGGCTTGCTGCTGGTGCGGGCGACGGCGGTCGGCGCGGAGTCGATGCTGTCGCAGATCATCCGCATGGTGGAGGATGCGCAGGCGGTGAAGGCGCCGATCCAGCGCCTGGTCGACCGCGTCAGCGCGGTGTTCGTGCCGGTCGTCCTGCTCATCTCGCTGCTTACCTTGATTGGATGGGGCCTGCTCACCGGCGACTGGCAGCAGGCGCTGCTCAACGCGGTGGCGGTGCAGGTGATCGCCTGCCCCTGTGCGCTGGGCCTGGCCACGCCGACCGCGATCATGGTCGGCACCGGCGCGGCGGCGCGCCACGGCATCCTGATCAAGGACGCCGAAGCGCTGGAAACCGCGCATGCGGTGGACGTCGTCGTGTTCGACAAGACCGGCACCCTGACCGAGGGCAAACCGGCGGTGGCGGCGGTGGAAGGCGGCGACGGGGCGGCGGTGCTGCAGCTGGCCTGGGCGGTGCAGCAGTACAGCGCCCACCCGCTGGCGCGCGCCGTGGCCGAAGCGGCGGCGGAGCGTGGCCTGCATCTGATGGAAGCCAGCGAGGCGGCGGCCCTGCCGGGACGCGGCGTGCGCGCCGAGGTCGACGGCGCCAGCGTCTTCCTGGGTAACCGCCGCCTGATGGAAGAACTGGGCGTGCGCGACGGCCTGGAGACTGCGGCGGCCCACGAACAGGCAGGGCGCACCGTGTCCTGGCTGGCCGAGCGGCGCGGAGAACGGGTGAAGGTACTGGGTCTGCTGGCCTTCGGCGACCGCCTCAAGCCCGGCGCGCAGGCAGCCGTGGCGCGTCTCAAGGCCATGGGTGTGGAACCCGTGATGCTGACCGGGGACAACCAGGGCGCCGCGCAGGCGGTGGCGGCCCAGCTGGGCATCGCGCGCTTCCACGCCGAGGTGCTCCCGGCCGACAAGGCGAGAGTGGTCGAGCTGCTGCGCCAGGACGGGAAAAAGGTCGCCATGGTCGGCGACGGCATCAACGACGCGCCGGCGCTGGCCGCGGCCGATGTCGGCATGGCCATGGCCGGCGGCACCGACGTCGCCATGCATACGGCCGGCGTGACCCTGATGCGCGGCGATCCCGGCCTGGTGCCGGACGCCATCGCCGTGTCGCAGCGCAGCTACCGGAAGATCCGCCAGAACCTGGGCTGGGCCTTCGTCTACAACCTGATCGGCGTGCCGCTGGCCGCCTTCGGCCTGCTCAATCCGGTCCTGGCCGGCGCCGCGATGGCGCTCAGTTCCGTGAGCGTGGTCGCCAACGCGCTGCTGCTGCGCCGCTGGGAGCCGGCCGCGCGTATGCATGCCGAAGCACCGATTTCAATCACCACCGGGGCCGCCGCGCCCTACCAACAAGGAGGAAACACCATGTATGAACTCACCGTGGAAGGCATGAGCTGCGGCCACTGCGTCGGCCGCGTCACCAAGTCGGTCCAGGACGTCGACCAGGACGCCAAGGTCGCCATCGACCTGCCGACCAAGAAGGTGCGCATCGACAGCCAGGCCGACCTGGAGCAGATCGCCGCCGCCATCGACGCGGCCGGCTATCCGGTCAGCGCACGTTCGGCTGCCTGATCAGGTGCCGGCGGCGATAGCGATATCAGGTCAAAAAATCTGTACCGCCGGTATCAATTACGTTATATTTTGATAGAAACTGAACAAGGCAAGACCGCATGACGAGCTGAACCGATACGACTACCGCCGGGCATTGCCGGCGGCTTCCTGGGACAAGCAATGCGAGATGGCGTGCTGGCAGAACCGACCGACCTGGCGAAACACCCGCCCACGCGCTCGCAGCTGCGCAACGTCATCGGCGTTCTTGTCATCCTCGCGCTCCTGTTCGCCATCCTGGCCCCGGCGGCCGGCACGCCGCTGCCGGTGGCGCCGGAATTCCTCCCCATGTACCAGTCGGTGCTGGTGGCTAGCAACCTGCTCACCGGCATACTCCTGCTGGGACATCTGCATACCGGGCGCTCGCTGGCGCTCGGCATCCTCTCCCTCGGCTACCTGTTCACCGCGCTGATCGCGGTGGCCCACATGCTGACCTTTCCCGGCCTGTTCTTCGACCACGGCATGCTGGGCGGGAATGCCCAGACCGCGCCCTGGCTGAACATCGCCTGGCACCTGCTGTACCCGCTGTTCGTGCTCGGCTATACAGTGCCTTACCGCAGCGCGCTGCCGGCCCACTTCATGCGCCTGGGCGGCCTGCTGACGGCCTTGTTCGTGGCGAGCCTGCTCATGATGTCGACCTCGGGCGCCCTCTACCTGCCGGCCCTGATGGAAGGCTCGCGCTACCTGCCGCTGTACCGCTGGCTGAGCGCCGCCATCCTGGTGCTGTCGCTGTGGACCCTGTGGACCACGGCGCGCAAGCGCCCGCGCAGCGTGCTCGACGTCTGGCTGACGGTGGCGATGGCGTCCTGGGTGTTCGAGGTGGCGCTGTCCGGCGTGCTCAATGGCGCACGCTACGACCTCGGTTTCTATGCGGGACGCATGTATGGGCTGGCGGCTTCGCTGTTCGTGCTGGGGGCGCTGGCCAAGGACAACATCGGCCTGCACGCGCGCCTTCAGGCCACCTTCCACGAGATGGTCGACACGCGCGCCCGCGCCCAGTGGCAAAGCCTGCTCGGCACGGTGCTGCGCCAGCTCCCGGACGGCGTCCTGATCGTCGACCGCGAAGGCCGCTGCGTGATGGCCAACGACCAGGCCATGCGCATGGCCCAGCACTTCGTTCCAGCGGACGCGAAAGGCGAGGCCGGGCTGGGGCCGGCCACCATGCTGTCCCTGATCGGCGAGCCGGTGCGGCGCGCCATCGAAGGCCAGACCTTTCGCGACGCGATGCTGGAAACCAGTTCTGGCGAAGCGCGGCGCGTGTACGCGGTCAGCGGCGCCCAGCTGCGCGACGGCGCGACCGAACTGGCGGCGGCCGTGGTGGTACTGGACGACATCACCGAACGCACCGAGGCCAGCGCCGCCCTGGCGCGCGCGCTCGACCAGACCCGCTACCTGATCGAGCACACGCCGCTGGCCGTGATCGAATGGGACCGCGACTTCCGGATCAAGCTGTGGAACCGGCGCGCCGAGGAGCTGTTCGGCTGGCGCGCCGCGGAGGCGATCGGCCAGCGCATCGATGCGGTGCCGTTCATCCACGAGGAAGACGCGGCCAAGGTCACGGAGGTGGTCACGCGCCTGGTCGATTCGGCCACCAAGTACGTCAAGTCGAACAACCGCAACCGCACGCGCGACGGGCGCGTGTTGTGCTGCGAGTGGTACAACTCGGTGCTGCACGACGAGCACGGCGAGATCGTGACCGGCTTCTCGCTGGTGCTGGACGTGAGCGAGCGCGAACAGGCCATGGACGCGCTCAAGGAAGCCGACAAGCGCAAGGACGTCTACATCGCCACCCTGGCGCACGAGCTGCGCAACCCGCTGGCGCCGATCGCCAACGCGGCCTCGCTCCTGCGCAGCAAGCAGCTGCAGCCGGACCGCATCGAGTGGATCGCCGCCATGGTCAGCCGCCAGACGGCCCAGATGTCGCGCCTGCTGGACGACCTGCTCGACGTCTCGCGCATCAGCCGCGGCAAGATCGAGCTGCGGCGCGCGCGGGTGGAGCTGGGACGCCTGATCCGCGACACCCTGCAGACCAGCATGCCGCTGATCGAGGCCGGGCGCCACCAGGTGCAGCTCGACCTGTGCGCCGAACCGCAATGGGTGGACGCGGACGCGCTGCGCCTGACCCAGGTGCTGGCCAACCTGATCAACAATGCGGCCAAGTACACGCCGGCCTGCGGCGTGATCGAGATCGCGCTCAAGGCGGCGGACGGCATGGCCGAGGTGACGGTGCGCGACAACGGCGTGGGCCTGGAGCCGGAGATGCTCGAGCGCGTGTTCGACCCCTTCGTGCAGGTGGCCAGCGCCAGCCACCTGGCCCAGGGCGGGCTCGGCATCGGCCTGTCCCTGGCCAAGGGCCTGGTCGAGCTCCACGGCGGCGCGATCACGGCCGCCAGCGAGGGCCCCGGCAAGGGGGCGAGCTTCACCATACGCCTGCCGCTCGACACCGGCATGGAGGCCGCCGCCGGCGAACCGGCGCCGGCGAGCGCGGAAGGCACGCTGTGCTGCGACATCCTGATCGCAGACGACAATGCCGACGCCGCCGAATCGCTGGCCTGGCTGCTGCGCTCGGAAGGAGCGAGCGTCCAGGTGGCGCACGACGGCGCCCAGGCGCTGCGCCTGTTCAATGCGCGCCCGGCCCGGATCGCGGTGCTGGATCTCGGCATGCCTGAAATGAGCGGGCTGGAAGTGGCCCAGGTGCTGTCGCGCCGTGTGCCCAGGCCTTTCCTGGTGGCGGTGACGGGGCGGGGACGCAAGGAAGACCGCCTGGCCTCCTTCGAGGCGGGCTTCAACGAGCACCTGACCAAGCCGGTCGCGCCGCAGCAACTAATCGAGCTGCTGCGCCAGGCCTGTACCTAGCGCGGCAAACATGCAACAGATGGTTTCATGGAGTGATTGCCAAATTGTTAACATCCTGCTAGCATCCGCGCACCTTCATCACCAGGAAAGCTTGCCGTGGAAATGCTGACGCGCCTGTTCAGGCCCCGCCGCCGGAAGACCCAGCAGGAAGTGGCCGGACGCGCGGCCGAGGTCATCCGGCAGGTGCTGTTCGACGTCGGCGTCGACCGCTTCCTCAACGGCACCGTGCTGCTCGACCCGCAATTCCGGCTGCGCTTCTTATCCGCCGCGCCGCCCGCCTGGCCGGAGAGCGCCGTGATCGTGGGCCTGCGCGATCTTCCCGAGGCGCTGATCCTGCGCGCCTATGTGGGCGAGGCCAGTCTCGACGCCGTCGCGCTGCGCCGCCATACCCCCTTGCTGGCCGATGGCCTGATGCGCGAGCTGCTGGCGCGTTCGCCGGCGCTGCGCGCCTTGCCGGCCAGCGACGCGCTGCGCGACCGCCGGCTGCTGGTGCGCTGATCCTGTGCGCGCCGCCGCGTCCAGCGGCGCTATGCTTGCGTTGCGCCTCCTCCGGCGCCCTTGATTAGCTCAGGAAAGGAGTCGCGCATGCTTCGGGCAAGGTATTCTCCCGCCAAATCCGGCGTTACCCGGGCCGGGGCGGGGCAGGCATGAGCGTCCGCAACCTGGAACGTCTGTTCGCGCCGCGTTCGGTGGCGCTGATCGGCGCTTCGGAGCGGGTGGGCAGCCTGGGCGCCACCTTGCTGAACAATCTGCAGGAAGGGGGCTTCCGCGGCCAGCTCTACCCGGTCAATCCGAAGTACGAGCAGCTGGCCGGCCGGCGCTGCTACGCCTCGGTGAGCGAGCTGCCTGCCGCGCCGGACCTGGCCGTGATCTGCACCCCGCCCGCCACCGTGCCGCAACTGGTGCGCCAGCTGGGCGAATTGGGCACCCGCGCGGCCATCATCCTGAGCGCCGGCCTGGCCCAGGCCAAGGACCTGCGCGGCCGCAGCCTGCGCCAGGCGGCGCTGGACGCCGCCCATCCCTATCTGCTGCGCCTCCTGGGCCCGAACAGCGCCGGCCTGCTGGCGCCCGCCCTGGGCCTGAACGCCAGCGTCGCCCACAGCGGCGCGCTGCCCGGGCGGATCGCCTTCGTGTCGCAGTCCGGCTCCCTGATGACCGGGGTGCTGGACTGGGCGCGCACGCGCGGCATCGGCTTTTCGCGCTTCATCGCGCTGGGCGACTCCAGCGACGTCGACCTGGGCGACACCCTGGACTACCTGGCCAGCGACGGCGGCACCTCGGCCATCCTGCTCTATGTGGAGAACCTGCGCTATGCGCGCAAGTTCATGTCGGCCGCGCGCGCGGCGGCGCGCAGCAAGCCGGTGCTGGTGCTGAAGGCCCGCCGCGAGCTCACGGAGAACGGCTCCGCGCGTGCCGCCGCCAGCGAGAGCGGCGCCCTAGCCAGCGCCGACGAGGTGTTCGACGCCGCCATCCGCCGCGCCGGCATGCTGCGCGTGTACACCACCGAGCAGCTGTTCGCGGCGGTGGAAACCCTGGCCTATGCCAAGCCACTGCACGGCGAGCGCCTGGTCATCGTCAGCAATGGGGCGGGACCGGGCGTACTGGCTCTCGACGCCCTGGCCTATGGCGGCGGGGTGGCCGCCGCGCTTGGCGAGGAAACGGTGGCCAGGCTCGACGCGCTGCTGCCTGCCGGCTGGGGCAAGGGCAATCCCGTGAACCTGTTCGGCGGCGCGCCGCCCGAGCGCTACAAGCAGGCCCTGGAGATCTTGCTGCAGGATCCGCAAACCGACGCGGTGCTGGTCGTGCATTCTCCGACCGCCACCGTCGATAGCCGCGCGGTGGCCGAGGCCATCGCGCCGGTGGCGAGCGCCGCCTCGCGCACCGTGCTGTCCTGCTGGCTGGGCGGCGCCTCGGTGGCGGAGGCGCGCACCATCGCCGCGGGCGCGCGCATGCCGGCCTACCGCACGCCGGAGGACGCCGTCGCCGGCTTCCTGCAGCTGGTGAACTACCGGCGCAACCAGAACCTCTTGATGGAGGTGCCGCCTTCGATGACCGGCACCGTGGCGCCGGACCGCGCGGCGGCGCGCGCCCTGGTGCGCGAAGCCCTGGCCGGCGGGCGCTACCTGCTGTCCGACCCGGAAACCAAGGCCATCCTGCGCAACTACGGCATGGCGTTGGTCGAGACCCGGGCGGCGCGCGACGCCGAGGAGGCGGTCGCCAGCGCCCGCGCCCTTGGTTTTCCGGTGGCCGTCAAGATCCTGACCCCGGACGTGATGCACAAGTCCGACTTCGGCGGCGTGGCGCTGGACCTCGATTCCGAGGAAGCGGTGCGCGCCGCCGCGTTGCGCATGCGGCGCCGGCTCGGCGAGGTCTTCCCGAAGGCCCGCTTCGAGGGGTACTCGGTGCAGACCATGTGTCGCCGTTCGCACGCCCATGAACTGATCGTGGGCGCCGCGCTGGATGCGGTATTCGGGCCGGTGATCGTGTTCGGCCAGGGCGGGGTGGCGGTGGAGGTGACCGGCGACCATGCGGTGGGCCTTCCTCCGTTGAACCTGGTGCTGGCGCGCGACCTGGTCGACCGCACCCGCGTGGCGCGCCTGCTGGCCGGCTACCGCAACCGCCCGCCGGCCAACCTGGACGCGATCCTGGCCGCCCTGGTGCAGGTGTCGCGCATGGTGTCCGACATTCCCGAGATCGCGGAGCTGGACATCAATCCCCTGATCGTCGACAGCAATGGCGCGGTGGTGCTGGATGCACGCATGCGCCTGGCCATGGCCGACCGCTCTGGCAGCACCCTGGACCGGCTGGCGATCCGGCCGTATCCGCGCGAGCTGGAGGAGACCATCGAGTGGCAGGGCCAGAAGCTGCTGCTGCGTCCCATTCGTCCGGAGGACGGCCCGGCCCACCTGGCCTTCTTCGACGCGCTGACGCCGGACGACATCCGCTACCGCATGTTCGTGCGCATCCGCGAGCTCCAGCCTTCGCAGTTGGCGCGCTTTACCCAGATCGACTACGACCGCGAGATGGCCTTCATCGCTACGCGCCCGAATGCCGAGGGTGTGCCCGAGACCCTGGCGGTGGGCAGGGTGGTGGCCGACCCGGACAACATCAGCGCCGAGTTCGCGGTCACGGTGCGCTCCGACCTGAAAGGCATGGGCCTGGGCCGCATCATGATGGAAAAGCTGATCGCCTATTGCCGCGTGCGCGGCACGCGCGAGATCGTGGGTGAGGCCCTGCCGCAGAACTCGCGCATCGTGGCCATGGTGAAGAAGCTGGGCTTCGAAGTGAAAATCGGGGAGGAGGGCATCCGCCAGATGCGGCTGCCGCTGCGCTAGCTGCTTACTTCCTCGCCGCCCGGGATGCTATGCTTGCTCCTGCTTCAAGAACAGGATGGAAAGATGCTGACCGCGATCGACAATTACCTGATGGACGCCCGGCCCCGGCAGATCGAACGCCTGCGCCGCTGGGCGCTGGAATTCCTCTACTTCGGCATCAAGGAGGCGCGCGCCTGCCTGTTCGTGGGCCTGTTCCTGTTCGCGATGCTGCTCACGCCGCGCGCCGGCGTCTTCGGCATCCCGCGCTACGACGTGCTGCTGGTGATCGCGATCGGCCTGCAGCTGTGGATGGTCTGGGCCAAGCTGGAGACCTGGGACGAACTCAAGGCGGTGTGCCTGTTCCACGTTGTCGGCTTCGCGCTCGAGGCCTTCAAGGTGTCGTCCAGCATCCAGTCCTGGAGCTATCCGGACTTCGCCTATACCAAGATCTTCGGCGTGCCGCTGTTCTCGGGCTTCATGTATGCGACCATCGGCAGCTACATGATCCAGTCCTGGCGCCTGCTCGACCTGCGCGTGCGCCACCACCCGCCGTACTGGATGGCGGCCACCATCGCGATCCTGATCTACGCGAACTTCTTCACCCACCACTACATCGGCGACTACCGCTGGTACCTGGCCGCCTGCGCGCTGGGCCTGTATTCGCGCACCATGGTGACCTTCCGGCCGCTGGACCGCGACCGCCAGATGCCGCTGCTGCTGGCGTTTGTGCTGATCGGTTTCTTCATCTGGCTGGCCGAGAACATCGGCACCTTCTGGGGCGTGTGGCGCTATCCGAACCAGCTGGGGGCGTGGTCGGTGGTCCATTTGAGCAAGTGGAGTTCGTGGTCGCTGCTGGTGATCATGACCTTCACCATCGTGGCGAGCCTGAAGCACATCAAGGAGAAGATCCACGTGCCGGAGGCGTGAAACGTCACTGACAGTGTTCTCCCGCTAACCGTGAAACCGTCGTTCCGGCGAAGGCCGGAACCCAAGTTTGTATGCATACCGGCTGCGCTACGAACTTAGGTTCCGGCCTTCGCCGGAACGACGTGTTGAAGCTGCGGGACTGACGTGCAGCGCCTTACCTACGGAAGCGCACGTCCTCGGTCACTACAGGCGAATCGCCCTTCGGCTTCTTCGGCTTCTTGGGCTTCTTCACGATCTGCCCGCCCGGCGCCGTCTCCGGCACGCGGTGATCCGGCGCGAACCCCCCTTCCTCTTCCCGTTTGATCACCTGCCTGATCAGCGCCTCGATCGCCGCCAACTGGTCGATCTCGTCCGCACACACCAGCGACACCGCCTCGCCCGACGCCCCTGCGCGCCCGGTACGGCCGGTGCGATGCACATAGTCTTCCGCCACGATCGGCAGGTCGACATTCACCACCGCCGGTAAATCCTCGATATCAAGCCCGCGCGCCGCCACATCGGTCGCCACCAGCACCTTCACTTCGCCTGCCTTGAAACGCTCCAGCGCACGCAGCCGCGCAGGCTGCGGCTTGTCGCCGTGGATCGAGTCGGCGTCGATGCGCTTGGCCTGCAGCAGGCCGACCAGCTCGTCCACGCCCTTGCGGGTCTTGGCGAAGGCCAGCACCTGGGGCCAGGCGTGCTTCTTGAGCAGGTGAACGAAGAGCTCAGGCTTGCGCTTCTTATCGACCGGCACCAGCCACTGCTTGACCGCCGACACCGTGGTATTGCGTGGCGTCGCCTCGATGCGCACCGGTTCGCGCAGCAGGCGGTTGGCCATGGCGCGGATCTGGTCGGAGAAGGTGGCCGAAAACAGCAGGGTCTGGCGCTTCTTGGGCAGCACCGCGAACAGCTGGTCGAGTTCTTTTGAGAACCCGAGGTCGAGCATGCGGTCGGCCTCGTCCAGCACCAGCACCTTCACCTCATTGAAGCGCACAGCGTTCTGCCGGTGCAGGTCGAGCAGGCGGCCTGGCGTGGCCACCAGCACGTCGATGCCCTTGCGCAGCGCCATCATCTGCGGATTGATGCTGACCCCGCCGTAGGCCGCCAGCGAGCGCAGTTCCAGGCCCTGGGAATAGGTGCGCACGCTCTCGTGTACCTGTTCGGCCAGTTCGCGGGTCGGCACCAGGATCAGCGCGCGGACGGCATTGCTCGACACCTTGCCCGAGCTCTTCACCAGGCGCTGCAGCAGCGGCAGGGTGAAGCCGGCGGTCTTGCCGGTGCCGGTCTGGGCGGCCGCCATCACGTCCTTTCCGCCCAGGACGGCGGGAATGGCTTGCTGCTGGACGGCGGTCGGGGTGTGGTAATCGAGGGTGTCGAGGGTGGCGAGGATCTGGTCGATCAAGCCCAGGGATGCGAACGACATGAACAGGGGAACTTTCGGCTAAATATGGATAAGCCGTAGTTTACCTTGCCGCGGCCGGCAAGGCGAACGTTTGCGGACGGGGCAGGGCCGGCGGCGGCGCCTCAGCCCACGGCGATCACGACCGAGAAGTCGGCGATCGGCTTGACCGGCTCGTTATGCTCGCGGCAGCCGGACAGGGCCAGGCAGGCGAGGGCAAGCGCAGCGGTCACGACATGGCGGGGTTGCATGATGGAGCCTCCGTGGAATGGCTCCATCATACGCTTCTACCGAAGATATGTATCGAAAAACGTGTCAAAAACGGTAAGAAACGCTGGCGCGCAATACCGGGAAGAACTTGTAGTCCGAAGCGTCCTCGGACAGACGCAATTCCTCGGCCTTGAGGTCGCGCGCCAGGGCGCTGCACAGCGCGGTTCCGGCGGCGCAGTTGACGCTCTCGAGCTTGGTGCGCGCCTTGCCCTGGTAGAAGGCGCCGAGCTCGGCGCTGAAGTTCAGGCGCTTGTCGGCGTTCAGCGCATTGCCCCAGCCGATGCCCAGGTAGGGCGCAGCCTTGCGGAAGCTGACGGTGCCGTTGATGGTGCCGACGTCGCGCGCAATGTATTGCCTGCCGTCGATGGTGTAGGTGCCGGCGCGGTCGGCGTTGCCGACGGCATCGAAGCGGTTGCCGTTGTAGACCGCGCCGCCGGTGATGCGGAAGCTGCCCGCACCCGGATACCAGTCGACCAGGAGGTCGACGGTCTGCAGCTTGCCGTCGAGCTGGTAGTCGATCTCGCCGGAACGCTGCTCGAAGTCGTAGCCGATATAGTTGGCGCCGAGGCGGGCATTGAAGGACTGGCCCAGCGGCGCCACCAGGTGGACGCCGGCGCCGGTGCTGCCGGCGTCAAGGGTGATGCCGATCTGGGCGTGGGCGGGAAGGGCGGCGAAGCCGAGCAGGGCGGTGCAGCCGAGGGCTGCGCGGAAGGTGGTCAGACGCGACATAATCGATTCTCTTGTTGCAAAACCCGGCATTGTAGCGGTCGAGGCCGCCTGCACGAAGGCCTGTGGGGCGGGCGCGCAACAGTCGATCCGGGTATTTTTTTATCGCCGACCGGGCAGGTTTCGTCGGCCCATACCCGACTCCGTCGCATAATGTCACTTGGCAATGATTGTTCTGGCTATGCTGGCCATGCCAATCACGATGGAAGGACTACCATGATCTCTAGTACATTTCACCTCGGCCGGCTGCTGCTGGCATGGGTCGCGGCCTACATGGCCATCTTCATCACCATGCACGAAGCCTGGCTGGAGCAGTTCGATATCCACATGGAAGGGTATATCGTGCTGTTCGGCTTCCTGCTGGGCGCCTGGGTGCTGTCGGTCGCGTTCTCGCACGTGCGCCGGGTACGCCTGGTGGCGGGAGAGCTCAACCGCAGTACCTTGTCCAACCGCCAGCGCCGCCAGATCGAGATTCCCTTCGAGGCCGGCGAAGCCTTCGACATGATCGACGCCGCCATCCGCGAGCTGCCCGGCTCGGTCATCGCCGACAGCGCCCGCGACAGCCTGCAGGTGCGGGCCAAGGTGCAGCGCATCGATCCCTACGGCAGCCAGTCGGCCTACGGCTGGGCGCTGGAGCACCTGTCGACCCGCCACAACCAGATCCTGGCCACGGTCACGCCCAATGGCGACGATGCCGGCAGCGTGACCCTGATCTGCGAACCGGAAGGCCCCGCCTGGACCGACTGGTTCCTGGTCGACCACGGCACCAACCTGGAAAACGCCGAAGCCATCGTCCGCGCCATCACGCGCCGCGTGGCCGAGCGCCGCCGCAGCGAGCAGGCCAAGGTGCACCAGACCGTCACCGAGAAGGAATTGACGGTGGCGCGCCTGAACCTGCTGCACGCCCAGGTCGAGCCCCACTTCCTGTACAACACCCTGGCCAGCGCCCAGGTGCTGACCCGCAGCGACCCGGCGCGCGCCGACGAGATGCTGGGCAACCTGATCTCCTACCTGCGCCATTCGCTGCCGCGCACCGAGGACGTGCCCTCGACCCTGGGCGAGGAGCTGGAACGGGTGCGCGCCTACCTCGACATCCTCAAGATCCGCATGGGTTCGCGGCTGAACCTCCAGCTCGACGTGCCGGACGCGCTCAAGAACGTGCTGTTCCCGACCATGATGCTGCAGACCCTGGTGGAGAACGCGATCAAGCACGGCATCGAGCCCAAGCCGGGCGGCGGCACCGTGTGGGTCCTGGCCCGCGCCGTGGACAGCACGGTGGCGGTGACGGTGGCCGACGACGGGCGCGGCTTCACGGCCGAAGGCGGCGGCACGGGCATCGGCCTGCGCAATGTGCGCGAACGCCTGCGCCTGGCCTACGGTTCGGCCGCCTCGTTCTCGATCGTGTCGAATTTCCCGAGCGGCGTCGCTGCCACCATCACGGTGCCCCTCGCGGTGCAAGGCGGAGGAATCCAGAATGCCTAATTCGCCCATCAGATGTGTGATCGCCGAAGACGAGGCCCTGCTGCGCGAGTCGCTGGTGGCGCAGCTGGCCTCGGTCTGGCCCGAACTCGAGATCGCCGCCGCCTGCGAGGACGGCGGCAGCGCCCTGGAGGCGATTGCCGCCCACAAGCCCGACATCGCCTTCCTGGACATCCGCATGCCCGGCCTGTCCGGACTGGAAGTCGCCACCGCCATGCTGGACGCCGGCGTGCGCACCGAGGTGGTATTCGTCACCGCCTACGACCAGTACGCCATCGACGCCTTCGAGCGCGGCGCCGTCGACTACCTGCTCAAGCCGGTCGCGCGCGAACGCCTGGCGGCAACCGTTGGCCGGGTGCGCGAGCGCCTCGCCCGGGGCAGCCAGGACAACGGCCAGCTAGCCGCGCTGCTGGAACGCCTGGCTGGCGTCGCCTCGGTGGCGACCCCGGCGCCGCGCGCCGAGCCCCTGGTGTGGCTGACCGCCAGCCGCGGGGTGGAAACGCGCCTGATCCTGGTGGACGACGTCGCCTACTTCCAGGCCGACTCCAAGTACACCGTGGTGATGACGGCCGACGGCGAGGCCCTGCTGAGGAAGCCGATCCGCGACCTGCTGGAGGTGCTCGACCCGACCATGTTCAAGCAAGTGCACCGCTCCACTATCGTCAACCTGCGCGCGGTGGCGGCGGTGACGCGCGACGAGACCGGGCGCGGCACCATCCGCCTGAAGAACCGCCCGGAGACCTTATCCGTCAGCCAGCCCTTCATGGCCTTGTTTCGCCATATGTGAAAGGCAGATGTAACCTAATGCCAGTCAGTTAAGCTGATTGGCATTTTTCATTGAAAACTTGGGTCTGGCCAGGAGGTCTACATCAAGAAGTACAACGTGGACGCTGAGGCCCGGGCGGTTGAGATTCGTGCCAAGTATAACGGCCGGAACCGGAAGGAGCTAATGGTTGAATACAACATCAGCCGATCCCAATTCTATCGCTTCATCAAAGGAGATTGAATGCTCACCAGCATTCTCAGTTAGGCGAGCATTTCCAGTATGACTCTAGAATTATTGGATCTTTTAATATGAGACTAGATGGATATTGGACATTCCGACGACCTCAGCATATCCGTCCGTCGAAACGGAGGCTTGCTCGTCACCACTAATATAAATGTCCGTAGAAGGAGCTACCATTTCAGGATATATTTGCGGGTTCCAATAACCGCCGGGTCTTTTAGGTGTGAAGAATATTTCTGCTCCACTAGAGTAGACCGGCTCCCACCACATATTTTCAAAACTGCCACCAGCACCAGCTTCGCTTATGTTAGATACTGTCACGGAGGTGTCCGCAGAATTGAAGGCCGGACCAAAAATGATATGGCCAGCTCCATCGGTGGCTTTCCATATTTTGCCCGTCGAGCTAGCGGTGGTATTTGTAACGGCAACGCTAAATTTGGTAGCCGAATATGTCTGACGAATTGGCTCTCCAAGTTCTTGTGCTAATTTAATTTCTTCGTACGTAGTCATTTCTTCGCCGTACAAGGTACCGATTCTATCTCTAAAATGAATTAATTCATGTGCCAGCCCAAGCGCTGGTGATTGCGCACCGATGGTGGTATCTGGTTGTCTGACCTGTAGCGCGCTGCTTGGATCCCAACGAATTACATCAGGTAACTGAAGTTTGTCGTCCCAAGTCTTATAGCTTGTGAACTGGTAATTTTCACCCTCTTTAATAAAGAGAATATAAACATCTCGGGGGGAATTGTAGACTTGCCAAGACAGGTCAGCCCCTGCCTGAGTATTCATTATCTAGTTTAGGGCGTGAGTCAATTTATGATCGTTTTCTCCGCCGGGATTCAGCGCTATAATTCGTCCCATGTGAATTCCTTTCTAATTGTAAGTTAATTATTGGTTTCGTAAACAGGTGCTTCGGTTAAGCAAGCTAAGTGGGGCGGGATTCTTGGTGCAGTTAGCTCTGAAGCCCAGTCTCGTAGTTCATTTACGAGCGTGGTATTGGTGCGCAACGCAACATAACTATCCGATTTTCCAGTATTCATGGTGCCGAAGACATTGTTGCCCTTGGACTCTGGTTGGCCAAAGAAAAACTTAACTCTTGAACCATCGGTCAAGTCTAGGTAGACCATATTTCGTAATGAAATCTTTTTGACGCCTTCGGGGTCTTCTGCAGTGTGTGTGCGTAAGATTTCGACAAGTTCCGAAATCCTTTGAGGATTGGAAGTGCTAAAACTACAACCATTGTCCTTTAGCATATCTTGTTCTGTTATCTGCTTTCGGGTCATGGACCCAAGAATTGACAGGGCGACCGATGCTTTTTTAACATTAGAAGCGTCAGGTATTTTGGTAATTTTCTCCCCTGCAAATACAGTACTTATTGCTAATGACCATCAAAATATAGAGCGCGCAAATGTGCGCCTAAAGTTAGTTTGCATGTTGCCTCCTGGGAATTTTCTCAATGTCAATACAAGAAGCTTACACGCTTCTTTCAAGAGAAATCTCTTTAAATGTTTGATCATGGAACCGATTAACCGTTCTGCATAGCGGCGTGCTTTGTCGAGACACCTCACCAGTCTCATTTCTCCCTAGAAATGGGACTGTGCCAAAGGTAGTGTTGGGCGCTCAGATCAAGGAGCGTCCAATGACAACCGCAGCAACTATGGTTTCCGAGTACATGAAGGCCGAGCTGGCCGTTCTGGCCGGAAAGACCATCACTGTCCAGGGCCGTTCGATGGGCATGGAAATCTCCAAGAGATTCGTGCCGGCCGCCACGAATGGGAAGCGCGTGCTGCGCAAGAATCCCGCGTCGCCAGCTTTCGCCCGACGATGGGCGGCATGTCTTACGCGCTCGAGCAGATCGTCGCGCACCGCAGCGAATGCGCCCAGAAGCCCCTCGTGTTCAAGTCTAACTTCGCCAACCAGAACACGAGCGCGTCGTCTGGCCCGCCACCGGAAGAAGCGAAGGACGAGTAGTCGACCCGCGTGTCACCACAAGCCGCCCCTGGGAAATGTAACCGAGTGTGACAAACTCGACAGACTGTAAGAATGTGGCCTGGCGAACACAGTCGAAAACGTTGCAGATGGTAAAGTTCGTCTCACAACATTTTTCTTTTGTGAGACCACCATGAAACAACTGATCATCGGCGCAGCCCTGCTGGCCGCCGCCCTCCCTGCGATGGCCCAGACTGGCGTCAGCGTCAGCATCGGCCAGCCCGGCTTTTACGGCCGCATCGACATCGGCGACTTCGCCCGTCCGCAGGTGGTCTACGCCCAGCCGGTGATCATTGAGGAGCGCCGTCACTACCGCGCCGAGCCGATCTACCTGCGTGTGCCGCCGGGCCACCGCAAGAACTGGAAGAAGCACTGCAAGCACTACGGCGCCTGCGGCCAGCCGGTGATGTTCGTGCGCGACGAGTGGTACAACCGCGAGGTGGTGCCGCGCTACCGCGAGACCCGCGTGTATGCACCGGCGCCGGTGCGCTACGAAGAACCGCGTTATGAGCACCATGGCAACGGCCACGGCGGCGGTCATGGCAACGGCCACGGCAAGGGCCATGGCAACGGCAAGGGTCACGGCCGCGGCCACGACTGAGTCCTCTACGGCGCGGTTCAAGCCGCCGCGCCGTTTTTTGCAAGCGTAGTAAGATTGCCACATTGCCCACTTCCGGCGCCCAGCCGGACCGGGCGCCATGATGGAGGCAAGCTTGCGCAGCGAGATCGTGATCGTGGGTGGAGGGGCAGGCGGGCTGGAACTGGCCTGCAAACTGGGCCGCAAACTCGGACCGTCCAAGGTGACGCTGGTCGACAGCCGCCTTTACCATATCTGGAAGCCTTCGCTGCACGAAGTGGCGGCGGGCACCCTCGACATCCACCAGGAAGGCCTGTCGTACCCGATGCTGGCGCACGACAACGGCTTCAATTTCGTCTTCGGCCCGATGACCGGCATGGACGCCGCGTCCCGGACGATCTCCATCGGCGCCGTGCGCGCCGCCAGCGACAACGAGGAAATTCTGCCTGACCGGCGACTTTCGTATGGCTCGCTGGTCATCGCGGTGGGCAGCACCTCCAACTATTTCGGCGTGCCGGGGGCGCGCGAACACACCATTTCCCTGAACGCCACCGAGGACGCGGAGCAGTTCCGCCTGCGCATGCTGCGCCTGATGCTGGCCGTCGAGCAGCAGCGCGAGGAAGGAAAGGACGCCGGCCTGGACGTGGTAATCATCGGCGGCGGCGCCACCGGCGTGGAGTTGGCTGCCGAACTGCGCGAGGCTTCCGGCGCCTACGCCAACTACGGCTTCAATGCCCTGGACGGGCGGCGCGACGTGCGCATCACCATCCTCGAAGGCGCGCCGCGCATCCTGGCGCCGCTGCCCGAGAAGGTCTCCGGCGCCGCGCTCGACCTGCTGCGCAAGCGCGGGATCAAGGTGGTCACCAATTGCCGCGTCACCGCGATCGAGCGCGACCGCGTGATGGACAAGGACGGCAATGTCTATCCGTCCGACCTGTGCGTGTGGGCGGCCGGTATCCGCGCGCCGGAACTGCTCGGCTCACTGGGGCTACCGACCGCCAAGGGCGGGCAGATCGAGGTGGACGCGCAATTGCGGGTGAAGGGCGTGGCGGGCGTGTATGCGCTGGGCGACTGCGCCGCCTGCCTGGACGGCAACGGCCAGCCGGTGCCGCCGCGCGCACAGGCCGCGCACCAGCAGGCGGACTATCTGGTCGCAACTTTCCTGCGCCAGGCCAAAGGGCAGGCGCCGATGGACAAGCCCTATATCTACAAGGATTACGGTTCGCTGGTGTCGGTCGGGCAGAGCACCAGCGTGGGCAGTTTGATGGGATCGCTGCGCGGGGCCAGCTGGTTCGTGCAGGGGACCCTGGCGCGCGCCATGTATGCCAGCCTGCACCTGATGCATCATCGCGCGGTGCTGGGATCGCTGCGTACGGGTTTGCTGGCGGTGGCGCGCTTCCTCATTCGGCGCAGCACGCCGCTGGTCAAGCTGCACTAGGGAGTGTTTGGCTCGATTCACCACTAACCCCAAAACCGTCGTTCCGGGACTCGGCGTCCCCCTCGGCCGGAACCTAAGTTTGCACGCGTCTCGATTGCGCAAACAACTTGGGCACCGGCCTTCGCCGGTGCGACGGTTTTACTGCTAGCAAATGAAAGGCAGTGAGTAGACTCTAGCGCCGATACAAAGTCTCACGCGGCCTGAACCTCGCGCGGCAGCGTCATGCGCAGCAGCGCGCCGCCCGATTCGCCGCGCGCCAGCACCAGCTCGCCGCCCAGGTAGCGGGCGCGCTCGCGCAACAGGCGCAGGCCGTGGCAATCCAGTGAATGCATGGCGCCGTCGCAGTCGTGGGGACCAAGGCCGTTGTCGCGCACGGTCAGCATCACCTGCTCGCCGTCGTCGTCCAGGATCACCTCGACTTCGCTCGCCTTGCCATGGGTGCTGGCATTGCGCAGGCCTTCCTCGGCGCAGCGCAATAGGACCACGCCCTGGGTGCGGCTGTAGTGGCCGTCCTCGTCCGGCAGGCTGGTGCGCGCGGTAAGCCCGTGCTCGGCGCCGAAGGCCGGGACCAGTTCGGCCAGGGCCGCGTGCAGGCCCAGGAACTCCAGCTTGTCGTTCCACAGCTCGAGCTGCATCTTGCGGTTGGTCTCGATGATGGTCGCCAGCAGCTGCTTCATCTGGGCGCTGCGGTCGCGCATCGCCTTGTTCTCGGGCGGGATATGCTGGCTCAGCAATGCAAGGTGCATGGTCAGGGCCGTCATCGACGAGCCCAGGCTGTCGTGCAGCCGGCGCGCCAGCAGGCGCTTCTCCTCGTCCCAGCAGGAAGCGAGGTAAGCCAGCATTTCTGTCAGGTCAGCGGTGCGCGCCGCGGCCAGGAGTGCGAGTTCCCGGTCGGAGTGCGGATGGGCCGGTTCGGTCATCGTTGGCTCGGTTGAATATTTCCCAAATCATACAACAGTTGGCGCGGCGACGGCGCGCGGGCGGGATGCGCGCCGGAGCGGCGGCAGCGTGCGGCTCCGCACATACTGCCGGGCTGTTGTAGGCGAAGCTGGAATCCGTGGCCGCAGCGCCGCCAGACCAAGTGTAGTGCAAATAAACAACATCATCGGGGGTTTTAATGACGACCAAACAACAGCAAGACGCGATCGCGCTCCTGACCTCGCAGCACAAGGAGGTCACCGCCATGTTCAAGGAATTCGAAGAGCTGGGCGACCGCGCCAAGGCCGGCAAGAAGAAAATCGCCGACAAGATCTGCCAGAACCTGGTCATGCACACCATGATCGAAGAAGAGATTTTCTACCCGGACGTGCGCGAACGCTCGAAGGAAGCCGAGGAGATGGTCGAAGAAGCTATCGTCGAACACGCTTCGGCCAAGGACCTGATCGCCCAGATCCAGGAAATGGACCCGGACGAGGAGCTCTACGACGCCAAGGTCAAGGTGCTCGGCGAGATGATCGAGCACCACGTCGAGGAAGAAGAGAAGGAGATGTTCCCCAAGGTCCGCAAGATGGGACTGGACCTGGAGACGCTCGGCCAGGAGATGAAGGCGCGCGGCGACGAGATCATGGCCTCGAGCTGATCCTGCTGTCCGTGCCGGGCGCAAGCCGCGGCACGGGCCGCCGCGTCAGGCCGCGGCCGACTGCTCGCTAGGCAGGTTCAGGGCCTCGAGCAGGCGGTCGATGTTGACCGGCTTGACCAGGTGCAGGTCGAAGCCCGCCTCGAACACGCGGCGCTGGTCTTCGGCCAGGCCGTAGCCCGTCAGCGCGATCAGCTTGATCGACTGGGTGGCCGGGTCGGCGCGCAGGCGGCGCGCCACTTCGTAGCCGTCGATGCCGGGCAGGCCGATGTCGACCAGGGCCGCCTCCGGCCGGTGCGCCGTGGCGGCGGCCACGCCCGCCAGGCCGTCGCCGGCCTGGAACACCGGATAGCCGTGGGCGGCCAGCATGGTCGCCATCATCTCGCGGCCATCTTCATTGTCTTCGATCAGCAGCACTGAGGGCTTGCCCGCGCCGTCGTTGCGGGCGTCCTCCTGCGGCGCGCTCTGCAGCACCGGCTCGGTGCGCGGCAGGCGGATCACGAAGGTACTGCCGTTGCCGGCGCCGGAGCTGTCCGCGCTGACGCTGCCGCCGTGCAGTTCGATCAGGCGCCGCACCAGCGACAGGCCGATGCCCAGGCCGCCCTGCGAGCGGTCGATCGAGATCGCGCCCTGCACGAAGACGTCGAACACGTGCGGCAGCAGCTCGGACGGGATGCCGACGCCCGAATCGCGCACGCTCAGGACCACGTCCTCGCCCTCGCGGCCCAGGCCGATGTCGATGCTGCCGCCGCTGGGCGTGTATTTAAGGGCGTTGTCGAGCAGGTTGGAGACGATCTGTTCCAGGCGGGTCGGGTCGCCGTCGACCCAGCCTGGGCTGAGATCGACCGCGATGCGGTAGCCCGCCGTGCGTCCGGTGGCGCGGAAGGTCTCGAGGCAGGACGCCACCAGGTTGGCCAGGTCGGTCGGCTGGCGCGACAGCAGGATCTTTCCCGACATGGCGCGAGACAGGTCGAGCAGGTCGTCGACGATGCGCGACAGGTGCTGGCTCTGGCGCTGGATGATCTGCTTGGCGCGGCCGACGGTCTCGCCGCTGGCGCCCGGCAGGCCGATCAGGGCGGAGGCGCTGCTGATCGCCGACAGCGGATTACGCAGCTCGTGGCCCAGCATGGCCAGGAATTCGTCCTTCGCATGGCTCTTGCGCTCGGCGTCGCGCCGCTCTTCCATCTCGCGCACGAGGCGGCGGTTGGTGGCGGTCAGTTCGGTGGTGCGCTGGGACAGTTTTTCGGCCTGGCGCTTGAGCTGTTCGTTCTTCATCGCCAGGGTCACGAAGACCGAGACCTTGGCGTGGAGGATCTGCGGAATCACCGGCGTGAACAGGAAGTCGGCGGCGCCGCGCTGGTAGGCCTTGAGGCGGTCGATCTCGTCCGCCAGGAAGGCGGTGACGAAGATGATCGGGATGTCGGCCGAGCGCGGACGCTGGTGGATCGCCTCGGCGGTCTCGAAACCGTCCATGCCCGGCATGTTCACGTCCAGCAGGATGACGGCGAAATCGTGCAAGAGGACCTGGCGCAGCGCTTCCTGTCCGGAACGTGCGGACAGCACCGTGTAATTGCTTTCTTCAGCCCATTGGTCGAGCAGACTCGTCAGCGCAAGGAGGCTGGCGGCGTCGTCATTGACGACCAGGATCTTGGGTTTGTCGGTGGTGGCCACGATGGTTCCTGATGCCTATGTCTCTAATGTAATGCTTGCTTCAGCGAAGCATAGCAGAGGGCCTTGTTTCGCTAAAGAAAAATTCGTGATGAAATGAGCCATGATATCACGCGGTATAAAGTGCAAAAAAGCAAAAGAATCAATCGTGCGCGGGGGTGCGTGTACGCTGCCGCACATACGCAGGCGAGGGGTGTATGCCATAGTCAAGGCGTGTCCTGTTCAACCGTATCGTTGAGGACAGGGGCGCCTACTAGAGAGGACAAGACATGAATATCGACACCATCGTCAATCAAGCATTCCACGGCCAGTCGTTCCGCGCGTTGGTGGATGCGCCGCTCACGGCCCTGAAGGGCATCAGCGACAAGGAAGCCTCGGCGCTCGAAGCGCTGGGTATCAAGACCATCGGCGACCTCGCCGGGTCGAAGCTCGTCAACTACGCCATCGCGATCAAGGCGCTGGCCGGCTGCGAGGGCCTGTCGAGCAAGGAAGAGGCCGAGGAAACCCTGCTCGACGACGCCGTCGAGATGACCTTCCCGGCCAGCGATCCGATCTCGGTCGATGCCGGCATCACCCGCATCGAGGTGGCGCCGGACAAGGTCGAGGCCAGCACCGACCACCAGGGCGCCAGCGCGATCGAAGCCCATAACCAGGAAGCCCTGGGCAACAGCGCGATCCGCACCGGCTACCTGCAGCGCGGCGAAGGCGAGGGGAATCGCTGACACGGCGGTTTTCTCCGTCATTCGAAGGGGGGCCACGAAGCAACACTTCGTGGCCTTTGTTGTATTTGCACTGCGGTTTGCGGGGAGGTCTGGCCGAGAGGAGACAGGTGTGGCCCGGCAGAGCGCCGGGCCTTTGTGGAATTAACGATGCGGCGCCATTTCGACCGCAGGGGCGGCCGGCACCGGCGGCTTGACCGCCGCCGCCTTTTCGCGGTTCGCGGCCGGCGAGCAGAAGCGGTTCTTGCCCGCGCGCTTGGCCTCGTACAGCGCGTAGTCGGCGATGCTGATCAGGGCGTCCACCGATTCGGCGTCGTCCGGATAGATGCTGATGCCGATCGAGGTCGACAGGCGCAGGGTGAGGTCGTTGATGAAGAAGGGCTCGGAGAGCGCCTCGACCAGCTTGGCGGCCGGTCCCTGGGCGTCGGCCAGGCTGTGGATGTCGCCCAGCACCACCATGAATTCGTCGCCGCCGAGGCGCGCGACGGTGTCTTCCTTGCGCGAGTTCGACAGCAGGCGCTGCGACACCATCTTGAGGATCTCGTCCCCGTAGGCGTGGCCGTAGGTGTCGTTGATCGCCTTGAAGCCGTCCAGGTCCAGGTACATGACGGCGGCCTTGGCGTGTCCGCGGTTGGCGTGCTGCAGGGCCGTTTCGATGCGGTCTTCCAGCAGGCGGCGGTTGGGCAGGCCGGTGAGGGCGTCGTGCAGGGCCAGTTCCTGCTGGGCGCGGCTGTACTGGGCCAGCTCTTTATAGAGCAGGCGCACTTCGAGCATGTTGTGGATGCGCTTGTGCACTTCGAGCAAGTCGAAAGGCTTGCTGATGAAGTCGCGTGCGCCCGCCTCCAGGGCGGCGATCTTGAAGCTCGGCTGGGCGGTCAGGGCCAGGACCGGCAGGTAGCCGCCATGTTCGATCTCCTTCAGCCCCTTCATGACCTGGAAACCGTTCAGGCCCGGCATCTGCAGGTCCAGCAGGATCAGGTCGTAGTTGTGCTCGCGGTGCAGCGGGCAGACCTGTTCCGGCAGCATGGTCGAACTGACGTCGGTGTAGCCTTCCTCGCGCAATATCTCTTCCATCAGCTCGATATTGTCGGGCGAGTCGTCCACCACGAGGATTTTGGCGTTCAAAATGTCTTGTCTACTCGGCATGCTTATCTCTTCCTGCGATACTGGAAAGCAATTCCTTTCTTACCGGAATCGGGCTTTACCCATCTCTGTATAGTCTAGCAAACCTCTCAAAATTTCTTGTAGGACAGCGCCGCGTGTCGCGGTAGGAAGGTCAGCGACCTTGTCCGCGCGCCGAGGCCGCCATCATCGGCGCCGTTGGATCTACCACGATTCCGATGGCGGAAATCAACTCGCTGGGCTCCACGGGCTTCGAAATATGGGCCGAAAATCCGGCTTCCAGCGCCTTCAAGCGGTCTTCCGAGCGGGCGAAAGCGGTCAGGGCGATGGCCGGGGTCAGGCCGCCGGCGTCGCGCGGCAGCTGGCGCACCCAGGTCAGCAGTTCCAGGCCGTCGACCTCCGGCATGCCCAGGTCGCTGATCAACAGGTCCGGCGGCTGCTCGCGCAGCATCGCGAAGGCCTCGCGCGCGCTCGGGGCGATGCGCACGCTGGCGTGGCAATCGCCCAGGATGCGGGCGATCAGCTCGCGTGCGTCGCGGTCGTCGTCCACCACCAGCACCGACAGGCCGGTCAGGTCGCGCACCATGGCTTCCGCCGGTGCGGAATCCGGCAACTGCGCGGGGAGGGGCGCCGGCATCGCCATGCCCGCCTGCGCCGCATCCGGCGCACGTCCCTGGCGAGTCCCTGGGCGCGCCGCCTGGGCCACCGGCAGCTCCACCGTGAAGCTGGCGCCCATGCCTTCGCCGGCGCTCTCGGCGCGCACCGTGCCGCCATGCTGCTCGACCAGGTGCTTGACGATCGCCAGGCCCAGGCCGAGTCCGCCGTGGCGGCGCGTCATCGAGGCGTCGGCCTGGCGGAAGCGCTCGAACACGTGCGTGATGAATTCGGGGCGGATGCCGGCGCCGTTGTCGCGCACCGTGATCGCCACCTGGTCGTCGCGCCGGGCCACTTCGACCGCCACGATGCCGTCGCGCGGCGTGAACTTGATCGCATTCGACAGCAGGTTCCAGATCACCTGCTGCAGGCGCCCCGGGTCGCCCGCCACCATGCCGGCGTCGGGGGCGTAGCGCCGCTCCAGGTGGATGTGCTTGGCCTCGAGGGCGGGACGCACCGTCTCGATGGCGGCGTCGATGAAGGAGCCCGGGGCCAGCACCTGCATGTCGAGCAGCACCTGGCCCGAGGTGATGCGGCTCATGTCGAGCAGGTCTTCGATCAGCTGGGCCTGGGCGCGCGCGTTGCGTTCGATGGTCTGCAGGCCGCGCTGCAGGTCGGCCTGGTCGCGGCTGCCGCGCCGCAGCACCTGGGACCAGCCCAGGATCGCCGACAGCGGCGTGCGCAGCTCGTGCGACAGGGTGGCCAGGAATTCGTCCTTCATCTGGCTGGTGCGCTCCGCCTCCGCGCGCGCTTCGCGCTCGTTCTCGAGCAGCACCTTGCGTTCCTCGGCGGCGCGGCGGGTGGCGTCGTACAGGCGGGCGTTGTCGAGGGCGATCGCGGCCTGGGCCGCGATGCCGCGCACGATGCGCTCGCTGCGCTCGCCGAACACGCCTGGTTCCGGGTGGCCGAAGAACATGGTCCCCAGCAGCTCGCCGGAACGCGCCACTACCGGCACCGCCATGTAGCTGCGCACCGCCGGATGCCCGGGCGGCAGGCCGAAGTGCGGCGCGCTGCCGGCGTAGCGCGGGTCGCCGGCGATGTCGGCCACGCGCACCAGGTCCTGGCTGCGCAGGCCGGGGCCGAACAGGGCGGCCGCATGCGCTTCGCCCAGGGCCTGGAATTCGGCCGTGGTGGAACCGGCCAGGGTCGAGAGCGAGAACAGGGTGCCGTCTTCGTGATCGCTGCCGCCGTGGTAGAAGAAGGCGGCGAAGCGGGCCCCGCACACGCCGCTGGCGGCGTCGGTGGCGGCGCGCAGCAGCGCCCGCAGGTCGCGCGTGGAGGCCAGGACGCTGCCGGTGCTGTTGAGCAGTTCGAGCACGTGCGATTCCTCGCGCAGCGCCTGCTCGGCGCGCTTGACCTGGTCGACGTCGGTATTGGTGCCGAACCAGCGCACCACGCGGCCTTCGCGGTCGCGCACCGCTTCCACGCGGCTCAGGAACCAGCGGTAGCTGCCGTCCGCGCCGCGCAGCGGGAATTCCATCTCGAAGGGCGCGCCGGTGCGCACCGATTCCTGCCAGTGCTCGAGCATCGCTTCCAGCACCGCCGGGTCGACCATCTTTTGCCAGCCCCAGCCGCGCGCTTCCTCGGGCGTGCTGCCGGTGTAGTCGAACCAGCGCTCGTTGAACCAGACGATGGCGCCGTCGGCGTCCGCCATCCAGGCCAGCTGGGGAATGGTGTTGGCCAGGGCGCGCAGCATTTCCTCGCTCTGGCGCAGGGTGTCCTCGGCCTGCTTGCGGGTGCTGATGTCCTGCACCACGCCGCTCATGCCGCGCATGCTCTCCTGGCCGCTGGCGCCGTAGTCGGGCCGGCCGACCAGGGTGATCCAGCGCTCCTCGCCGGCGGCGCCGCGCACCCGGCATTCGATGTCCAGGTCGGTGCGCGCCGCGAAGGCGTCCAGCACCGCGTGGCGCAGGCGTGCGCGGTCGTCGCGTTCGAGCCGGGTGCGCAGGGCCGGCCAGTCGAGCGCCTCCTCGGCCGGCAGGCCCAGGATCTCGGCCGCGCGCGCGCCGAAGCTGATGCGGTCCTGGGCCGCGTCCCAGCGCCAGTCGCCCAGGCGCCCGGCGGCCAGCGCCACCTGGAGGCGGGTGTTGTTCTCGACCAGGGCCTGCTGGTCCTGCTTGCGCTGGGTGATGTCCTGGAAGTAGAGCGTCAGGCCGTCCGGCGAGGGATAGATGCGCATGTCGAGCCAGCACTGCAGGCGTTTGTAATAGAACTCGCGGGTGATGGTCTGGCGCTCGTCCATGGCGCGGCGGCAGTCGGCGGCCACCGAGGTGCCGTGCAGGTCCTCGAACTCGTCCCACAGGTTGCGTCCCACCAGGCCGCCGCGGCTCTTGTTCAGCGGCGCCGCCATCTCCAGCGCGCGGCCGTTGATATAGGTGATGCGCCAGTCGCGGTCGACCGCGCAGAACCCGTCGGTCAGGCTCTCGAGCATGTTCTCCATGCGCTCGTTGGCCTGGCGCAGGGCTTCCTTGGCCGCGATCAGTTCTTCCTCGGCGCGCTGGCGCGCGGCCAGCACGCTGCTGGCGTTGGCCAGGGCGACGGCGCGCATCGCGTCGAGTTCGTCGCGCTCGTCGCTCACGCTGCTCCTCCCGCGGCGGCGCTTTCCAGGCAGGCCGTTTCCAGGATGGCGGACGCCAAACGCGTGCCCTCGACCCGCGCCCGGATCTTGGCGAAGGCGGTGGCGCGGCTGATGCTGGCGTCGTCGAAGAAAGGCGCGAAGCCCGCGTCGTCGGTGGTGCCGAGGCGTTCCGGATCGATGTATTCGGCGGCGCGCAGGATGCGGTCGCGCACCAGTTCCGGGGTCTCGATGCGCGGATCGTGCGGGTCGGTGACGCCGACGAAGATGCGCTGGTCCGCGCGCGCATGCTCGCGCACGGCGCGCAGGATGCGTTCCGGTTCGCTGCTGCCGGCCAGGGCCAGGTAGAAGTTCCCGGCGCGCAGTTCGAGCACGGCCGGGATCAGCTCGGCGTAGCCCGCCATGGAGCCGCGCGCCATGTCGGATTGGCGCTCGCTCCATCCGGTGGCCGACATGTGCACGCCGATCAGGGCGCGTTCTTCCGGCGAAAAGCGGCCCAGGGCCAGGTTGTTCAGGTCGATGAAGCTGGCCAGCAGGGCGCCGCCGGGATCGAGCTGCATCGCCAGGTGGGCTTCGGCGAAATCGATCTGCACCTTGTGCGCGCCGGCCTCCAGGCAGCGCCGCAGCTCGGTCTCGTGTTCGCGCACCAGGTCGTCGAGGAATTGTTCGCGCGGGTAGCCGGGCAGGCCCTCGACCGGGTACATCAGCGCCAGCGCCGAAGGCGAGATCACCGCCTGCTTGACCGGCTGGGTGGCGTGGCGGCGCGCCGCGCGCAGGTAGTCGTCGGCGTAGCGCTGGTAGCGGAAGGGACCGCGCACCAGGCGCGGCATGCGTTGTCCATGGCCGTTCGGGAGCGGGATGCGAAAGCCGTCCGGCGCCGTGTTCGGCGCGCCGTAGACGGGGTAGCTCCAGAAATTCTCGACCTTGGCCTGCTCGCCGTCGCTGATCACCGGCGAGCCGGTGGCTTCGAAGTCGGCGATCGTGGCGCGCACGGCCTCGTCGATCAGGCTCGCAAGCCGGGGCTGGCCGGCGGGATCGCGCAGGGCCGCGGCCAGCGCCGCAACCAGCGCGGGCGGACGGGGGATGCTGCCGATGGGCTCAGTAGGAATCATCATCGAATGCCTTGGGCGAAGCCGCGCCGCATGCGGCGGGGCAGGGTCCGTCGGACATTGTAGTCCAG
This sequence comes from Massilia sp. AB1, assembly GCF_018119385.1. NCBI lineage: Bacteria > Pseudomonadati > Pseudomonadota > Betaproteobacteria > Burkholderiales > Oxalobacteraceae > Massilia > Massilia sp. AB1. The sequence continues at coordinate 96,260 of NZ_JAGKSG010000008.1, forward strand.
CCGAGCGGGGCCGGCCCACACGCTTGTCACGCGCGCGCCGCCGGCATGCCCGCCACCTTGGCGAGCGCATCCTGCAACTGGTCCAGTTCGTACGGCTTCTGGAGCGACAGGTAAGGGAAATCCAGGTGGCGCAGCAGGGTGTCGCCGTAGCCGGAAGCGAAGATCACGCGGAGGCCGGGCTGGTCCTGGATGGCGCGGCGCGCCAGGTCGACGCCCGACATGCCGGGCAGGCTGACGTCCGTGAACAGCAGGTCGTAGCGCTGGCGCCCGAGCAGGGCCAGGGCGTCGTCAGGATGACCGACGCCGTCCGCCTCGTGGCCGAAGGCCCTGAGCATCTCGCACACCAGGTACTGGGAATCGAGGTTGTCCTCCACCACCAGGATCTGCAGCGCGCCGCCCGCGGCGGGTTCTTCCACGGCGGCCGGGGTGGCCGGGGCCAGCAGCAGCAGCACGCCGCGCACCTCGCCGGATTCGTCGCGCACCGGCGTCAGGCGCATGTCGCAGCGCTCTTCGCGCGGGCCTTCGGGATGGCGGAAGGACAGGGCGAGGCCGTTCAGGACGACCGGTTCGCCGTTCCAGGCGCGGGTGAGGGCATCGCCGGCCGCGGCCAGGGGCGGCGGCATCACCGGCGGCACGTTGCCGCCCGGGACCCGGCCGTAGCCCGGACCAGCCAGGGCGCCGTAGGTCTCGTTGAACAGCAGGACCATTTCGCGTCCCCATACCAGCAGGCCGGGGAGGGGCGCGTTCAGGAGGAGATCGGCGGCGACGCGCAGGCCCAGCGGCCAGCGCGCGGTCTCGCCCAGGGCGCTTGCGGACCAGTCGTAGGACGCGGTGCTGCGAGCGGTCTTGTCGGTCTCGAACATGGGCGGTGTGTTGTAGGAACGAAAACTTTATGAATCCTACACCAAATGCCCGGGCGCCGGTGCATCGAAGCGTGCGCGCCTGGCCGGCCGCTGCCCGGGCGACGGGCAAAAAAAAGCCCGCTTCTGCGAAGCGGGCTGAATCTATTTCCTTGGAGGAGAATAGAGGAGACAGGAAGCATGATGCTGCATTGCGGTAAATCAGTCCAATTTATCTTTGCAATGACGGTCATCAATTATTCAAATAATGGCTGAGTGACATCGTTTGTTGTATCTTGTGGCGGCGAAGCAATGCACGATAGCAGTGCACGCTTGGTGCGCATGCAAAAATGTTCTACGATGGCAACTATGCCTACCAACACGCTGCCCAACTGCGCCGGAGTCGCGCCGCTGTTCCACGCCCGGCCCATGTGCCCAGGGTCGCCGCTACGCTTGACCACCACGCATCGCTCCACACTGTCGCACGTCGCGCGAACGCCACAACTGCCCATGCCGGGCTATCATGCGGTCGAAACAGATGTCGTCGCCGTGGAAGTGGCCGGGATCCGGCCGGCCAGGGACGTCATGCCGCGTGTGACTGGTCAATGGACTTCATGATTTTTTCTACCTTCGACGACGCAGTGAAACAGCGCAGCCGCGCCCTGGCGGCGCCGGTGCGGCCGCACCGCCGCCTGGCGGCCATGCTGCTGGCGCTGCCCCTGCTGGCGCTGCTGCCCACGCCGCCCGCGAGCGCCGACACGCCTTCTTCAGGCGTGCTCGAACGGCGCGTGAAGGCCGCCTTCCTGTATAAATTCCTCGGCTACGCGGAGTTTCCGCCCCAGGCCTTCGCCGACGGCGCCGCGCCCCTGACCATTGGCGTGGTCGGCTCGGACGAGATGGCGGCGGAACTGGCGCGCATCGCGGCGGGCCGCATGATCGGCGGACGCACGATTGTGGTACGCCAGTTCCGCGAGCAGGACACCCAGATCCCGGTGCACCTGCTGTTCATCGCCGGCACCGACCCGGCGCGGGTGGGCCGGCTGATGCGTGCCGCGCCCTCGGCCTTGCTGACCGTCACCGAGTGCACCAATCCCCAGCATTGCGGCAGCGTCATTAATTTCCGCATCGTCGACGAACGGGTGCGCTTCGACGTCTCGCTCGACGCCGCCGAAAAGAACAACGTCAAACTGAGTTCGCGCCTGCTGACGGTGGCGAACCGGGTACAGAAAGGAGCCCCGTGATGCCCATGCACGATACCGGCTCCGTCCGCAGCAAACTGATCCTGATGGCGGTGGCGACCACCGTGGTGGCGCTGCTGTCGGCGGGAGTCGCCATGCTGCTGCTCGACCTGCGCACCTTCCAGCGCTACTGGGTCGAGGACCTCACCACCCAGGCCGACATCGTCGCCAGCGTGACCGCGCCGGCGGTGTCCTTCAACGACGTCACCGGCGCCACCCAGAACCTGCGCCTGCTGCGCCTGCGCCCGCAGATCGTGGCCGCCGCCGTGTACACCGCCAACGGGGAGCGCTTCGCCACCTACGCCCAGCCGGGCGTGGAGGCGGTGTTCCCGGCCAAGCCCGAGGCGCCCGGCTACCGCATCGAGCAGGACGACCTGCACATCTTCCGCAACATCGTCGAGAACGGCGAGATCCTCGGCAGCGTCTACGTGCGTTCGCGCTACGGGCTGCTGGACCGCATGCTGAACTATGGCGCCATCCTGGGCGGCGTTCTGCTGGCCGCCCTGGTGATCGCGGCCCTGGTCGCCTCGCGCCTGCAGGCCTCGATCACGCGGCCGCTGGAGGCGGTGACCAATGTGGCGCGCCAGGTGATGCTGAGGCGCGACTTCAGCCTGCGCGTGCCGGGCAACAACAAGGGCGAGATCGGCGTGCTGGTGGAAGCCTTCAACGACATGCTGGCCGAGATCGGGCGCCGCTCGGAAGCGCTGCAGACCGCCAACCGCACCCTGGAACACGAGATGGAAGTGCGCCAGCGCGCCGAGCAGGCCCTGATCGTGGCCGACCGCCGCAAGGACGAATTCCTGGCCACCCTGGCGCACGAGCTGCGCAATCCGCTGGCGCCGATCCGCACCGGCCTGGACATCCTGCGCATCCGCAGCGGCGACGCGGCGGCCACCCAGCGCGCCACCGACATCATGGAACGCCAGCTGCGCCAGATGGTGCGCCTGGTGGACGACCTGCTGGACGTCTCGCGCATCAATACCGGCAAGTTCACCATCAAGATGGGCCGCGTCGAACTCAAGGCGGTGGTCAACGATGCGCTCGAAGTGGTGCGTTCCTACATCGAGCTGCACGGTCACGAGCTGGTGCTGGACCTACCGGACCGCCCGGTGTTCCTGCACGGCGACGCCACGCGCCTGGCGCAGATCCTGTCGAACCTGCTGAACAATGCCGCCAAGTACACCAACCGCGGCGGCAAGGTGGAGCTCAAGGGCTGGGTCGAGGACAAGACCCTGGTGCTGGAAGTGGCCGATACCGGCATCGGCCTGGCGCCGAACATGCTGGACTCGGTGTTCGAGATGTTCGTGCAGGTCGATTCGACCCTGGAGCGCAGCAATGCGGGCCTGGGCGTCGGCCTGTCGCTGGCGCGCAAGCTGGTCGAGCTGCACGGCGGCACCATCAGCGCGCACAGCGAAGGCCTGGGGCACGGCAGCCGCTTCGTGGTGCGCCTGCCGATCGTGGTCGATCCGGAGCCGCTGACCAAGCCGACCCCGGCGACCTTCATCAGCACCGAGAGCTACCGCATCCTGCTGGCGGACGACAACGTCGACTTCGTCAACAGCATCGGCGCGCTGCTGACGGCGATGGGGCACAGCGTGGTGATCACCCACAACGGCCCCGATGCGCTGGCGGCGGCGGCCCGTTTCTGCCCGGACTACGCCTTCCTGGACATCGGCCTGCCGCACATGTCGGGCTACGACCTGGCGCGCGGCATCCGCAAGCTGTCCTGCGGCGCGATGACGGTCTTGATCGCCGTTACCGGCTGGGGCCAGGAAAAGGACCGCCAGCTGGCCTTCGAGGCGGGCTTCGACCACCACATGGTCAAGCCGGTGCGCTTCGAGCAGATCGAAGAGATCCTGGGGAACCGCAGCATCATCAAGAAGCTGCGCACCTGATCCCGCCTGCCGGGCGTCCCGCGGCGGGGCGTCCGGCCATTCCCTCGCTACGTACGGACGAAAAAAAACGGAAGCGCATGTTGCGCTTCCGTCCCAACTCAAACCAGGCTGCTGTTACGCCTGTTTAGCCTTGCGGCGGCGTGCCAGGAAGCCCAGGACGCCGAGGCCGCCCAGCATCATGCCGTAGGTTTCCGGTTCCGGAACCGGAGCCAGCATCACGGCGCCGCCGAAGCTTGCGCCGGTGTCGCCCACCAGGTTACCGCTGACTTGCAGGTAGTAGTCGCCGGCAGCCAGGTTGTCGCTGGAGATGCTCCAGACATCCATTTCGCCACTCATCATCGAGGAACCGTTGGTGATCAGGGTGTCGCCTTCGCCATACAGAGCCAGGCCGGTGATGTCCAGGCCGGTGTCTGCGGTACGGCTGATCGACGAGATGATTGCATCCAGATTCAGGGCAGTGGTGCCGTCCACCGTGAAGGTGAAGCGGTCAGCGAAGGTGTTGCCTTCGTTGCCGGCGGCAAAGGTATCACCAAAGAAAGCGCTGTTGTCGATCAGGTTGAGTTCCTGAGGCGAATTGCCGACAACATCCTGTGCCATCACAGCCGACGAACCGAACGAAGCGGAAGCCAACACAATTGCAGCAATCAGAGATTTTTTCATTTCTTTCCTCGCATAGAATCAGCCGCGTCCTGCAGCTTGGGTTTCAAGAATCGGGGAACTCCATGCTATCAAAAGAGCATGGAAAAGCACGGACACACGCCGTTCAGTGCGCAACACGGGCGCTACATTCCAATCGTCAACAAATTTCCGCTCGGCTATGCGAGAGGGGCGCACTTCATAGGAGAAGCTGCGCCGATTACGTTGATGAGGAGCAAAAAACGGCCTAATTGCATGAATTATGTCAGGCCAGTCCTACAGGAAGAGGAGGGCGAGTCTGGTGCTGAGCAAACGGGAGTTGTCAGCATCTTATTGAGCGAACGCCAATGGATGACGAGTAAATCGGCGATATTGCTGAGCGGGCGCAAAGACGGGCTGCGCGGAAGAGCTGAAAGAATGAATATTCTGAGCTCGAAAAGAAAAATGGCTCAGAATCTCTTCTGAGCCATTTTAGGTATAACTGGCGCGGCTGGCAGGAATCGAACCCACGACCCCTTGGTTCGTAGCCAAGTACTCTATCCAGCTGAGCTACAGCCGCCCGAAGCACGCATTATAGCAGCATGTTCTGGTTTGGCAAAGCCCCGGCCCGGATTGGCGTCTCCTGGAGCACCGGAGCGTTGGCGTGTGTATCGCAATGCCGCGGTCGGCGAAGGGGAGGGGCAGGGCCGGAAATGAAAAAAGGGACCAGATTTTTCAATCTGGTCCCTCATATTCTGGCGCGGCTGGCAGGAATCGAACCCACGACCCCTTGGTTCGTAGCCAAGTACTCTATCCAGCTGAGCTACAGCCGCCCGATGCACGCATTATAACGGCGCGCGCGCGTCTTGCAAAGGCTCATCGTGGATTACCTGCCAAACTCGGTGTTGGCCGCATGCCGCAGGGATTGCCGACAGTTCGTCAGCGACATCGGACAATCAGCAGATCGATCCGTGTGTGCTCTTGCCGGTCGGGACGTCCAATCCAAAATAGCAACTGTATCCGTCCTGATCTTGGGTACATGTGAGATCACCCCTTCGCCGTTCACGATATCCTTCGGCATCGCTGCAAGAGACTTTCGTGTCAGGACCAATCTGGCCGAACAGCTGCTTCGCTAGTGGCCCGATGAACATGAATGCGACCTTCCTGTTTTTGCTCGTAGGTGGAATCCCTTCGGACAGCGTCCCGCCGTACACCTGATAATCGCCTCTGAGCGGTTTGGGTCTGCCGTCCCAGGCTTCCGGTTTGGTCTTGGCCGGCTGCGCGTACGCATGGATGGCGAGGATTCCCACGACGGCGGTCATTATCAGGCGCGCGTTCACGATGCAAATCCTTTCAAGAGTTCGACATGGAAGTGATCGTTGTGACCCGGGCAGCTCCTTACCCGGCCGCCCAGAGCCATCTGCACTTCAGGGTCGTTGAAAAACACTAGTTTGACCCATGGATGCTCGACAAAAAGCTGAATCAAATTGATTGTGGCGGCGCGATCGTAGAGCGCTTTATCATGGAACGAACAGCGGGCTGCTTGGCCGGTCAGGTGGTCCTTGCGGACCGGACGGCAATCCATTTCGATGCCTTTGCGGTGGGTTGCATGCTTGTCGAACTTGGCACCGCCGGCAATGCTGATGTTCCCAATCCCGAATTTGCGGTCGCAGATCGCCTGCCCTTCGCGCTCGACTTTGAAGATCACGCTGAGCAGATTAGGGTGGGCAAACTGCGCCTGGGCGCCTGTTCCGGGAACATAGTGCAGGGTTCCATATACGTAATACCCTGCTTGTTCGGCGCCTGGGGCAGCATGAAGTAGCCGCGCGATTCCCTCGGTTGAATAGGCACTCCGGCAGTGCTCATGGCGTTCTCCTTGCGATATGTGAGTCCGCCATTCTTGCTTCACTTGTGCAGTCGATGTTTGGGGGAAGCAATCGTTGTCTAAAGCGACATGCCGACCTTGGTCAAGCGCAACTTTTTGAAGTTCGCTACGGGTTTCATGACGAAACCGGAGCAGAGGACTGCGCCCAGAGCGTGCTCGACTTCTCGCTGGATAGCGATCTATTGGAGGGCGACGCAAATCGGGGTGGGGATGAAAAAAGGGACCAGATCTCTCAATCTGGTCCCTCATATTCTGGCGCGGCTGGCAGGAATCGAACCCACGACCCCTTGGTTCGTAGCCAAGTACTCTATCCAGCTGAGCTACAGCCGCCCGATGCACGCATTATAGCGGCGTACACGCATCTTGGCAAAGGTTCATCGCCATTCTCCGCAGTTTTGTGCCGGAATCGCACGCGGAAAAGGCGAAAACGGACAGCGGACATGGTGGGCCAAAACGAAAAAAGGGACCAGATTTTTCAATCTGGTCCCTCATATTCTGGCGCGGCTGGCAGGAATCGAACCCACGACCCCTTGGTTCGTAGCCAAGTACTCTATCCAGCTGAGCTACAGCCGCCCGAGGCACGCATTATAGCAGCGACATTTTATTTCCGGAAGTCTCATTTTCTTTCTCAGCCTTCATCGCCTCTGGTAGATTAGGCGAACGGGTTTCAAGAACGGAATACTATGTCGGGATTCACCAGGGCCGCGCGCGTCGGCCTGCATCGCCTCCTGCCGGGACTGGCGCTTTGCCTGCTGCTGGCGCTGCTGGCCACGGCGGCCGGCGCCACCCAGCGCAGCCTGCGCTTCGAGCACCTGTCGATCGAAGAAGGGCTGTCGCAGCAATCGGCCCTCACCATGCTGCAGGACCGCCAGGGCTTCATGTGGTTCGGCACCCAGGCCGGCCTGAACCGTTACGACGGCTACCGCATGACGGTCTACCGCAACGACCCCAACGATTCTTCCAGCCTGCCGGACAATTTTGTCTCCGCCTCCTTCGAGGATGCCGACGGCCGCCTGTGGTTCGGCACCAAGGGCGGCCTCGCGCGCTTCGATGCGCGCAGCGCCCGCTTCGAGCGCTTCGTGCCGCCCGACGACCTGGAACGCCGCGGCAATCGCTCCGTGAACGCCATCGCCGCTGCGCCCAAGGGCGCCTTGTGGCTGGCGACCAGCGACGGCCTGCTGCATTTCGATCCCGCCAGCAAGCGCTTCCGCGCCTACCGCAACGATCCCGACGACCCCTCCAGCCTGCGCGACAACCGCGTCACCTCGCTTGCCACCGACGGCCGCGGCCAGCTGTGGGTCGGTACCGAAGCGGGCCTGGACAGGCTCGACCCGGCAAGCGGGCGCTTCACGCACTTTGCCGTCGAACCGGCGCACGACGCCCTGCGCAACACGGTGCTGACTCTCTCCATGGGCCCGCGCGAGACGCTCTGGATCGGCACCGCCGCAGGCCTCGAAGCCTGGCGCCTGGGGGAGGGCAGTCCGCAGCGCCAGCACCTCGGCCCCGCCGAAGGCATGCAGGACGTGCGCATCATCAGCCTGTACCACGACAGCGGCGCCCAGCTATGGGTCGGCACCGACAGCGAAGGCCTCAAGTGGCGCGACCCGGCCACCGGGCGCTTCGATTCCTGGAGCCATGTCGAGAATGACCAGCACAGCCTGTCGGACAACCAGGTGCCGGCGGTCCTGGTGGACCGGACCGGCACGCTCTGGGTCGGCACTTATTACGGCGGCGTGAACCGCACCGACCTGGCCAGCGGCGGCTTCACGCGCTACGGCGACAGCCAGGGCCTGGGCCGGACCAGGGTGCGCGCCATCGTCGACGACGGCGCCGCCGGGCTGTGGCTGGGCACCACCGGCGCCGGCCTGCTGCACCTGGACCGTGCCAGCGGCCGCGTCCAGCCGCAGCGTGACGAGCGCCTGCCCAGCGATGTGGTCACCTCGCTGGCGCGCGCCCGTGGCCGGCTGTGGATCGGCACCCCCATGGGCCTGGCCTGGCGCGACGCGCAGGGGCGCATGGGGCAGGTGGCGCTGGGACCGGGACCGGCGGCCAACTTCGTCCAGGCGATCGCCGAAGGGCGCGACGGCACGCTATGGGTGGTCACGCGCGGCGGCCTGTCGGCGCTGCCGCCCGGTTCCAACATCTCGCGCAGCTGGCGCCACGATCCCGACGATCCCACCAGCCTGGGCGACAACTACGGCTTCACGGTGCTCGAGGACCGCCAGGGCATCATCTGGATCGGCACCGAGACCGGCCTGGAGCGCTTCGACCGCCGAACCGGCGTGTTCACCCGCTTCCGCCACGATCCCCGGGATCCGGACAGCCTGCGCCACAGCCGCGTGTACTACCTGAAGGAGTCGTCGCGCGGCGATCTGTGGATCGGCACCGCGGGCGGCCTGCACAAGATGGAAACCGCCGGCGGCCGCACGCGCTTCCGCTTCTATCCCTTCGCCAAGGGCCAGGAGGCGCTGCCGATCGGCGCCGTGCTGGAAGACGCGACCGGCGTCCTGTGGGTCAGCACCACGGTCGGCATCACGCGGCTCGACCCGGTCAGCGGCCAGATCAAGAACTACACTTCCAAGGACGGGCTGATCGACGGTTCCTATTTCGTCGGTTCCGGCTGGCGCAGCCCGGACGGCCAGCTGCACTTCGGCGGCATCAACGGCATGAGTTCCTTCCGCCCCGAAGCGGTGCGCGACAATCCGTATCCGCCGGTGCCGGTGATCACCGACCTGCTGGTGCTGAACCGCTCGCGCGCGGACAGCCTGGGCGGCAAGAAGGAGATCACGCTGTCTTACCGCGACTCGGTATTCGCACTCGAATTCGCCGGCCTGCATTTCGCGGACCCGCAGGGCAACCGCTACGCCTACCAGCTGGAGGGCTTCGACCAGGGCTGGGTCGACACCGATGCGCGCCGCCGCTTCGCCACCTATACCAACCTCGATCCGGGGCCCTACGTGTTCCGGGTGCGGGCCAGCAACAAGGATGGCCTGTGGAGCCAGGAGGCGGCCACCCTCACGATCCACATCACGCCGCCGTTCTGGAAGACCTGGTGGTTCCGCGCCCTGGCGGTCATCACGGTGCTGACACTGTCCTACCTGATATACCGCTTCCGCGTACGGGTGCTGGTGCGGCAAAAGGTGCTGCTGGAACACGAAGTCGGCGCGCGTACCGCGGAATTGCTGCTGCAAAAGAATGCGGCCGAACGTGGCAAGCGCGAGGTCGAACGCCAGAAAGAGGTGGTGGAAAGGGCACACCGCGACATCGCGCTGCTGTCCGATATCGGCCGCCTGCTGACGGCCAACCTCGACAGCGAGGCGATCATGCGTACCTTGTACGAGCATGTGGGCGCCCTGATGGACGCGCGCGGTTTCGCCGTGGCTTTGCGCCAGCCCCAGCGCGGGGTGATCGGCTTCCCGTTCGCGGTTGCAGACGGCCAGCGCTTGCCGGGCCATGAAGTCCCGGACGATCCGCGGCGCGAGCTGGTGGCCTGGTGCATGGATGGCGCGCGTGAAATCCTGGTGGGCGATCTGGCAGCCGAGCTGCCGACGATCCTGGGGTCGGACAGCGCGACCGTCCAGGCGGCCGCCCCGATGCAAGGTTCGCTCTTGTGCGTGCCGGTGACGGTGGGCGAGCGGGTGATCGGCGCCGTGACTGTGCAGAGTCCGGAGCTGCATGCCTACGGCCAGGTGCATCTCGATATGCTCGAGACCCTCGCCGCCTACGTAGGCGTGGCGATCGACAATGCGCGCGCCTACCAGCAGCTCAAGGAGACCCAGGCCCAGCTGGCGTCGCACGAAAAGCTGGCCTCGCTCGGCTCCCTGGTGGCCGGCGTGGCGCACGAGCTGAATACGCCGATCGGCAACAGCCTGCTGATGGCCAGCACGCTGCAGGAAAAGACCCATGCGGTGGCCACGCGTTTCGAGCAGGCCCAGCTCAAGCGTTCCGACCTGGCCGAGTACATGGCGGCGTCCACCGAGGCATCGGACCTGATCGTGCGCAGCCTGCACAACGCGGCCGAACTGGTGAGCAGCTTCCGCCAGGTCTCGGTCGACCAGGCGAGCGCCCAGCGCCGCCGCTTCCACCTGGCCCAGGCCTGCCACGAGATTGCGGCCACCATGATGAATACGGTGCGGCTGGCCGGCCACAGGCTGGTGGTGGAGGTGCCGCCGGGCATCGTGATGGATGGCTTCCCAGGACCCTTGGGTCAGGTGATCATCAACTTCATCAACAATGCGATGCTGCATGCTTTCGAGCAGCCGGGTGGCACGATGAGGCTGTCGGCCGTGCAGGTGGAGTCGATGGTGCGGATCGAATTCCGCGACGATGGGCGCGGGATCGCACAGGAGCACCTGGCGCGCATCTTCGATCCCTTCTTCACAACGCGGATGGGGCAGGGCGGTACCGGCCTGGGGCTGAACATCGCCTACAACATCCTTACCTCGCTGCTCGGCGGCACGATCCGCGTCGAGAGCGAAATCGGGCAGGGGACGGCCTTCGTGATCGAGCTGCCCCTTTGCGCTCCGGAAGCGCGCGCCGCCGATGAGGCCACGCCTGCCTGAGCGCGCGGCAGGACGCCCTGTCGCTCCAGCTTAGAGCACGTTGCGCGCTTGCCCGGCCGCCCAGGCCTCGATATTGTCGACCAGCATGTCCGCAAGCCGCTGCATGGCGCCGCCGCTGGCCCAGGCCACGTGCGGCGTCAGGATGAAGTTCGGCAGGCGCAGGCGCAGCAGCGGGTTGTCCGGCACCGGCGGTTCCTTGCTCAGCACATCGAAGCCGGCGCCGGCGATCGTCCCCGCCTGAAGCGCTTCGGCCAGCGCGGCTTCGTCGACCAGGCCGCCGCGCGCGGTGTTGATCAGGAGCGCGTCGCGCCGCATCAGCCCCAGTTCGCGCGCGCCGATCAGGTGGCGGGTCTGCTCCGTCAGCGGCAGGTGCAGGCTGACCACGCTGGAGGTGCGCAGCAGCTCGTCGAGTTCGAGCTGTATCACGCCGCTGTCGCCGATGGGCGAGCGCGAGGTCGCGCACACTTCCATGCCGAAGGCGCGCGCCAGGTGGGCCACCTGCTTGCCGAGCGCGCCGTAGCCGACGATGCCGAGCCGGCTGCCGGCCAGGTCGCCGATCGGATGGTCGAGCAGGCAGAAGCGTGTCGAGCGTTCCCATTGGCCGGCCTCGACGTCGGCGATGTAGGCGCGCAGGTTGCGGCGCAGCGCCAGCAGCAGCGCGAAGCAATGCTCCGGCACCGAAACGGTGGAATAGTTGCGGATGTTCGATACCACGATGCCGCGCTCGCGGCAGGCCGCGAGGTCGACGTTGTCGGAGCCTGTGGCGGCAATCGCGACCATCTTCAAGTCCGGCAGCTGGGCGAGGGCGGCGGCGCGCAAGGGTACCTTGTTGGTGATGGCGATCGTCGCTCCCTGCAGGCGCTCGACCACTTCGTGCTCGGCGGTCGCTGCATGGTCCTGCCATGCGTGGGCGAAAGCGGGCGGGCGTACGTTCGCGATCAGGCTGTCGCGGTCGAGGAAGACGATACGGTGCATGGTGTCCTTTCGCAGCGGGCAAAACCGCATTGTAGAACACGTGCGCTGGCGCTAGCCATCGGGAAAAAGAGGGGCGAAGACAGGGCGGGCCTGTCTTCGTCAAATATGGCGGGGCTCGAGCGAGGGGGGCTTGAGCTCTCGGGGATTGTTATTTGTGTTGTGCTTCGGTCTTGGCAGCGACTTTGTCTGCCTTCGCTTCAGCTTTTGCGTGGGTCTTCTCGATCTTGGCGTCGGCTTTCTCGGCGGTCTTCTCGACCTTGGCATCCGCCTTCTCGGCAGCTTTTTCTACCTTCGCATCCGCCTTGTCGGCCTTGGCTTCGGCCTTCGCGGCCTTGGCGTCCGCCGCAGCCACTTTCTTGTCGTGCTTGGCCTCGGCCTTCGCCTCTTTCTTCTCGGCTTTGGCTTCTGCCTTGGCTTCCGGCGTGGTGGTGCTGGTGCTGGTGGCAGCGGGAGTCTGGGCGAACACGGAAGTAGCGAACAGGCCGGCAATCAGGGTAGCGACGATTTTGCTCATAGTGTCTTTCCTTCGTTTTGGTGGATGACAAGGTGGGAGGTGTTTCCCGTGTTACTGAGCTATCAACGTGGAGGTTTGGCGCACGGTTGACGCGTTGATCACGCATTTACATCCGCTTACAAATGCCCTGATCCCATGTTGCTGCAGGCTAGGTTCGCTGCCGAACAGTCGCGCCGGGTTCACCGCCCTAGACTCAGGACATCGGATTGCCGGGGAGGTTGCCACCATGCCTGACGCGCTCAAACTCTATAAAGCCAAGCGCAATTTCGCGATTACGTCGGAGCCCGCCGAAGGCGGCGAGGCCAGTGCCGACGCCTTGACCTTCGTTATCCAGAAGCATTGGGCATCGCGCCTGCATTATGATTTCCGTCTGGAATTGGACGGCACGATGAAAAGCTGGGCAGTTCCCAAGGGTCCCAGCTACGATTCGCGCGACAAGCGCATGGCCGTGCACGTCGAGGACCATCCGATCTCGTACTCGGATTTTGAAGGCACCATTCCCGAGAAACAGTATGGCGCCGGCAAGGTCATCATCTGGGACAAGGGCACCTGGACGCCGCTGGAGGATCCGCACAAAGGCTTCGCGAAAGGCAGCATCAAGTTCGAAATGCACGGGCATAAGATGCACGGGCGCTGGACCCTGGTGCGCCTGAAGGGCCACGAGGACGACCGCCAGGAACCCTGGCTGCTGATCAAGGAGAAGGACGAGTACATGCGCTCCAGCGAGGAATTCTCGGTGGTCGACGAAATGCCCGACAGCGTGAAAGCGCTGCCCATGCCGGAGCGGCCGGCCGAGCGCAAGGTCGAGGCGCTGAAGGAAGAAGAGGAGGAAGCGCCGCCGCCCAAGCGCACGGCCGCCAGGAAGGCGGCCCCGGCGGCAAAGAGCGCGACCAGGAGCGCGGCAAAGGGCGCGGCAAAGAAGGCGCCGGCGAAAAAGCGCGGCGCCACGGATATGCCGGAGGGCGCCGTGAAAGCCGCGCTGCCCGCACACTTCAAGCCGGAACTGGCGACCCTGGTCGATGCGCCGCCGCCCGACCCCGAGGATTGGGTGTTCGAGGTCAAGTTCGACGGCTACCGCATGCTGGCCCGGATCGAGCAAGGCGTGGTCAGCCTGATCACGCGCAACGACAACGACTGGACCGACCGCCTGCTGCCGCTCAAGGAAGAGATCGAGCGCATGCAGCTGCCGGACGGCTGGTACGACGGCGAGATCGTCGTGCACGACGAGAACGGCAAGCCGAACTTCGGCATGCTGCAGCTGGCCTTCGACGGCACGCGCGGCGCCGAGATCCTGTACTTCCTGTTCGACGCGCCTTACTTCGACGGCTACGACCTGCGCGACGTGCCCCTGGTCGAGCGGCGCGCGCTGCTGGAAAAAGCACTGAAGGGCCATGAGGAAGGCCGGGTGCGTTTCTCGGCCGAATTCGGCACCAATCCGGAAGAACTGGTGGTGGCCGCCTGCCGCATCGGCCTGGAAGGCGTGATCGGCAAGCGGCGCAGCTCGCGCTACGTGTCGGCGCGCTCGCCGGAATGGATCAAGCTCAAATGCGGCCTGCGCCAGGAATTCGTGATCGGCGGCTTCACCGACCCGAAGGGTTCGCGCACCGGCGTCGGCTCCCTGCTGCTCGGCACCCACGACGAGAACGGGGTGCTGCGCTATGTCGGTAATGTCGGATCGGGCTTCAACCACTCCTCGCTGAAGTCGATCAGCGCGCAACTTGAAAAGCTGCGCACCGATGACAGCCCCTTCCCGCCGCGCTCCGTACCGGGCCGCAAGCACCACTGGGTCAAGCCGACCCTAGTGGCGGAGGTGAGTTTCTCCGAATGGACGGCGACCGGCTCGATCCGCCATCCCGTGTTCCAGGGGCTGCGCAAGGACAAGCCGGCGAAGAACATCACGCGCGAAGTGCCGAAGCACATGGCGGCCGAGCCGGCCGCCGACAAGGAGAAGGACATGAAGGAAAGCGTGACCAGCAAGCTGCCCGCCACCATGAAGGTGACCAATCCAGAGCGCGTGATCGACAAGCAGACCGGCTCGACCAAGCTGGACCTGATCCGCTACTACGCGCTGGTGGGCGAACTGATGATGGAGCACCTGAAGGCGCGGCCGGTGTCGCTGGTGCGCGCGCCGGAGGGCGTGGGCGGGGAGCTGTTCTTCCAGAAGCACGCCGACGTCGCCAAGATGCCGGGCGTGAAGCACATGCCGCAGGAGCTCGACCCGGAGCACCAGCCTTTCCTGGAGATCGCGAGCGTCCAGGGCATCTTGTCGGCGGCGCAGTGGAACGTGGTCGAGATCCACACCCAGAACGCCACGCGCAAGGCCTATGAGACGCCGGACCGGATGGTGTTCGACCTCGACCCGGGCGAGGGCGTGGAGTGGCACACGATGCAGGAGGCGGCGCAGCTGATGCACGCCTTCCTCGACGAACTCGGGCTGCCGTCCTTCCTGAAGACCAGCGGCGGCAAGGGCCTGCACGTCGTGGTGCCGGTCAAGGGCGGCTACGACTGGGATACGGTGAAGAGCTTCTCGCAGGCCATCGTGAAGCATCTTGCCACGGTGTTCCCGGAGCGCTTCGCGTTCAAGAGCGGGCCGAAGAACCGGGTGGGCAAGATCTTCATCGACTACCTGCGCAACGGGCAGGGCGCGACCACGGTGTGCGCCTGGTCGGCGCGCGTGCGGCCGGGACTGGGCATCTCGGTGCCGCTGGCCTGGGACGAGCTGGAAGGACTGAAGTCGAGCACGCAGTGGGATATCACGAACGCGCACACGCGCCTGGACAAGGGAAATACGCCGTGGGAGGGGTATTCTAAGGCGGCGAAGACCCTGGCGAAGGCGATGAAGAAGATGGGGTTCGAGCCGTAAGAGCCCACGAACACCAACCTGCTTCCATCCCCCGCAGCTAAAACACGTCATCCCGGCCTAAGCCGGGACGACGGTTTAGAGGCCAGGCGAGTGAAACAGCCCAGCGTGACGGTTAGTCGACGTTTCGACCAAGAGCCTTGAGCGACGTCCGTACCCCGCGTCCATACGCCGGGTCCGCCTTGTCGAAATGCCCCAGCTGGCGCTCCAGGATCTCCGCATCCACCTGGCTCAGCGGACCGGCCAGGTTGTCGCACAGGTTCTGGCGTTCCTGGGCCGTCATCAGGCGGAACAGGTTACCGGCCTGGGTGAAGTCGTCTTCCCGTCCGCGGAAATCGAAGCGTCCCGCATTGCCTTCGATGGCAAGCTCGCGTTCACCGTGTCCCATGCCCGTGGCGCCGTGCCCCACGGCGTCCAGCGTGTGGTAGTTGCGCGCCGCGCCGCCGTTGGCGATCGCCATCGCGCCGTCGCGCTGGTGGTTGTGGAAGGGGCAGCGCGGGGCGTTTACCGGCAGGTGCTGGTGATTGGTACCCACGCGATACAGCTGCGCGTCGTGGTAGGCGAACAGGCGCCCCTGCAGCATCTTGTCCGGCGAGTAGCCCATGCCGGGCACCACATTGGCCGGCGAGAACGCGGCCTGCTCGACCTCGGCGTGGTAGTTGGCCGGATTGCGGTTCAGCTCCAGCACGCCCACCGGCAGCAGCGGGAAGTCGCCATGCGGCCAGACCTTGGTCAGGTCGAAGGGATTCCAGCCGGTGCGCTGGCTCCACTCGGCCAGCTGCTGCTCGCTCGCCACCTGCAGCTTGACGTCCCACTGCGGGAAGTCGCCGCGCGCGATCGCCTCGAACAGGTCGCGCTGGGCGTGGTCCGGGTCGGTGCCGGCGATACGCTGGCTTTCAGCCGCGCTCAGGTTCCTGATGCCCTGGCGGGTCTTGAAGTGCCACTTCACGTAATGGCGTTCGCCGCCGGCGTTGATCAGGCTGTAGGTATGGCTGCCGAAGCCGTCCATGTGGCGGTAGCCGTCCGGCGTGCCGCGATCGGAAAACAGGATCGTCACCTGGTGCAGGCTCTCCGGCGCCTTGCTCCAGAAGTCGAACATCATGTTGGCCGACTTGAGGTTGGTCTGCGGGTCGCGCTTCTGGGTGTGGATGAAGTCCGGGAAGTTGATCGGATCCTTGATAAAGAACACCGGCGTGTTGTTGCCCACCAGGTCCCAGTTGCCTTCTTCGGTGTAGAAGCGCAGGGCGAAGCCGCGCGGATCGCGCTCCGTGTCGGCGCTGCCTTTCTCGCCGCCGACGGTCGAGAAGCGCAGGAAGACCGGGGTCTGCTTGCCGAGCTCCGCGAACAGCGCGGCCTTGGTGAAGTGGCGGATGTCGTGGGTGACGGTGAAGCTGCCGTAGGCGCCTGAGCCCTTGGCGTGGACCACGCGCTCGGGAATGCGCTCGCGGTTGAAGTGCTGGAGCTTTTCGATCAGGTGGAAGTCCTGCAGCAGCAGCGGGCCGCGGGCGCCGGCGCTCAGCGAATTCTGGTTGTCGTCGACCGGGATGCCGGAAGCGGTGGTCAGGCGGGGCTGGGTCATGCGGAAATCTCCTCGTTGATGTGTGAACGTCAATGAAAGAGATTCTAGGCGGTGGTGCCAGAAAGAAAAAGCTAATTGATTTAATTATTTCGATAGGTTTTTACAATACAGATGAGCGGCAAAGTGTTAGCACCTCACTGCTCGTTCTTGAAGATGCCGCGGATGTTGGTCACCATCAGCGCCGCCTGCAGCGCGATCAGGGCCCAGGCCTCGTCGTGGACGCCCCATACGATCCACAGCACATTACTGAGGATGAACATGGAGAAGCCGAACACGCGCCGCTCCGCGCGCTTGGAGCCGATCAGGTAGGCGGCGAACAGGGTCACCGCCATGGCGGGCCATTGCAGGAAGTCGATGAATCCATCCATCCTTCAGGCGGCCTTCCTGCGGCGCGCCGGCGCCTTGGCGGCGGGAGCTGCTTTCGCTGTGGCCTTCTTCGCGGCCGGCTTGGCGGCCGATTTCGAAGCCGTCGTGCGCTTGGCTGCCACGCGCTCGGTGCTGTGCGCAGGCGCCTTGCGGGGACGCGGGGTTTCCTCCTCCTCTTGCTCGGCCTCGGGCTTGCGCGACTTGCGCGGCGGCGGTTCGTCGTCGTCGTCATCGTCCGCGCTGGCCGCCTTGCCGGGCTTCTTGCCCAGGCTGGCCTGGAGCAGGGCGACCAGGTCGATGACCTTGCCCGATTCGCGCTTTTCCTTTTCCGGCTCGGGCATGGTGATGGTCTTGGTCTGCTTGGCCTTGATCTTCTTCTCGATCATGGCCAGCACGTCCTCGCGGTAGGTGTCGTGGTACTGCTCGGGGTCCCAGTCCTCGCTCATGCCCTGCACCAGCGCCATCGCCATCTTGAGCTCCTTGTCGTTGACGGCGGCCCTGCCGGTCTTGCCCGGGATCTTGAGCGCTTCGGTCTCGCGGATCTCGTCGGCGTAGCGCAGGGTGTTGAGGACGATGGTGTCGCCCACGCACACCAGCGCCGCCAGGTGCTGCTTGACGCGGATGACGACGTTGGCAATGCCGATCTTGCCGGCTTTTTTCAGCGTTTCTCGCAGCAGTGCGTAGACCTTGTCGCCGCCCTTGCCGGGCGCGAGGTAGTAGGGCTGCTCGTAGTAGATCAGCGGGACTTCCTCGGCATCGACGAAGGCCAGGATGTCGATGGTCTGGGTGGCTTCCGGGTTGGCGCGGCGCAGGTCTTCGTCCGACAGGACCACGTATTCGCCGGACGCGTATTCATAGCCCTTGACGATGTCGTCCCACGAGACTTCCTTGTTGTTGCCCTTGTTGTAGCGCTTGAAGCCGACCGGCGAGAAATCGCGCCGGTCGAGCATCGTCAGGTCGAGTCCCTTGTTGTCGACCGCCGCGTACATTTCGACGGGGATGTGGACCAGTCCGAAGCTGATCGCCCCTTTCCACATGCTGCGCGCCATGGCTTCTCCTCGTTTATTCGCCCACCACGCCGGTAATCGGCAGCACCACGCCCGTGATGTAGCCGGAGCAGACCGGCGAGGCCAGGAACACATAGGCCGGCGACAGCTCTTCCGGCTGGGCCGGGCGCTTGAAGGTGGTGCTGGCGCCGAATTCCTTGATCTGCTCGGGCGACTGGTCGGCCGGGTTGAGCGGGGTCCAGACCGGGCCCGGGGCCACGGCGTTGACGCGGATGCCTTGCTCGATCAGGCTCGCCGCCAGCGACATCGTGAAAGCGTGGATCGCGCCCTTGGTGGCCGAGTAGTCGAGCAGCTTCTTCGATCCCTTGAGGCCCGTGACGGAGCCGGTATTGATGATCGAGGCGCCGCGCTTCAGGTAGGGCAGGGCCGACTTCGCCATGTGGAAGTAGCCGTAGATATTGGTGCGGAAGGTCTCGTCCAGACGCTCCTCGGTGATGTCGAGCAGCGAATTGGCGTGCTCCTGGAAGGCCGCGTTGTTGACCAGGATGTCCAGGCGGCCGAATTCGCCCACCACCTTCTCGACCGCCTCCTTGCAGAAGGCTTCGTCCTTGACGTCGCCGGCGATGGTCACGCAGCGGCGGCCTTCCTGCTCGACGTAGCGCTGGGTCTCGGCGGCGTCCTCGTGTTCGTTCAGGTAGAGGATGGCGACATCGGCGCCTTCGCGCGCGAACAGCACGGCGACGGCGCGGCCGATGCCCGAGTCGCCGCCGGTCACGATGGCGCTCATGCCCTGCAGCTTGCCGCTGCCCTTGTATTGCTCGGCCAGGAATTTCGGCTTCAGGTCCATCTGCGCTTCCAGGCCCGGCTTGGCCAGGTGCTGCTGCGGCATCGGCGGCGCCGGCTGCTGGATCCCGGTCTGCACCGGATCCTGGCTCTCGGCCTTCTGCATGCTGCCGTCGATCTGGTCCTGGCGGCTCTGGATCGCCTTCTGCTTGTTCGCTACATCGTCCTGGTTCGGCATTACGCTCTCCCTGTCTGCATTGAATCGACCCGAAGAAGTATTCAATGCACGGGGCAGGGCGACGGTGCGCTTCCACACACAGTGACACATTTCCGCTATCCCATGGGTAAGCTTTCTGGCAAACTTGGCTGGTTTGATAACAGGATGCACGAGAGGGAGAACAGGATGTCTCAGCAGGACGGCACGCCCACCCGGCCCACCGGTCTTTACGTCAGCCCGGTGGGCCAGCGCCGCGGCGTCTTCCAGGAAGCCTGCGCCGGCCTGTTCGCGCGGCTGCGCGTGGCCGACAGCGCGTCGCAGGCCTCGCTGCTGCTGGAACGCGAGCCGGCCGATGTGCTGGTGCTGGACCTGGAACGCTTCGAGCTGGGACTGGACCTCGAGTCCCTGGGCCGGCTGGTGGCGGCCCGCGCGGGCGCGCCCGTGTTTGTCCTGTGCCCTTTCGCCAATGCGCGCTGGCTGCCGGCCCTGATGGGCTTCGGGCCGCTCGACTATGCGATCGGCCCGCTGGATGCGGCGCAGACGCGCGCCGTGCTGGCCGCGCGCCTGGCCGAAGGATTCACGCGGCCCGCGCAAGCGACGCCGCTCGAGGCGGAGTTGCGCGGCCTGCTGGCCGTCCGCAGCGCCGCCCAGCGCGCCCTCGAGGAAGCGGACGACAGCGTGCGCTTCGCCGAGCGGATGTGCGAGGCGCTCTCGGTCTGGCCGGGCGTGGTGCACGCGGCCCTGTTCTACCTGCGCGACGGCGACCTGCACCTGGAAGCGGAGCAGGGCGCGACCCGTCTGCAGCTGGCGCCCTTGCTGCTGCGCGGCGACAAGCTGCTGCATTCGCCGTTGCGCCATGCCTTCCCCGGCCTGCTGGCGGCGGCCAGCGGCGAATTCGCCCTGCTCGACGCCCTCGGCAAGGCGGGCGAGCCGGAGCTGGCCGACAGCCTGCGCGGCCACGGCGTGGAGATGGCGCTGGGGCTGCCGATTCCGGCCCAGGGACCGGGCGCCCCGCGCGGCTCGCTGTGCCTGCTGTTCGAGCGCGCACGCGCCTTTTCGCAGGCCGAACTCGGCGCCCTCGGCGACCTGGCGCAGCTGGCGGCCTTCGGCCTGCGCATGGCCGAGATGACGCGCGAGAACGAAGAACTGCTGGGACGCGTGACCCACCTGGCGACCACCGACGCGCTGACCCATGTCGCCAACCGCCGCCACGGCGAGACCCTGCTGGAACAGGAAATCAGGCGTGCGCGCCGCTACCGGCTGCCGCTGGCGCTGATCGGCTTCGACATCGACCGCTTCAGCAATATCAACGACACCTACGGCCATCCGGTCGGCGACCTGGTCCTGCGCACCGTGGCCGATACGGCCAAGGCCCTGCTGCGTTCGAGCGACGTACTGGTGCGCTCGGGCGGCGAGGAATTCCTGGTGATCGCGCCGCACACCAGCGCCATCGACGGCCTCAAGATGGCCGAAAAGCTGCGCGCCGCCATCGAACAGGCCGAGGTGCCGGGCTGCGACCACGTGACGGTCAGCCTGGGCGTGGCCCAGCTGGGAGAGACGGAGAGCGGCGACTCGCTTGCCGTGCGCGTGAACGCGGCCCTGGCGCGCGCCAAGCGGGCTGGACGCAACTGCGTGGAACTGGCCATGCAGTGACCGCCGTGCTAGGCTAGCGGTTTTTCACCCAAGCAAGTTTTAGCTTCTACCCATGCTCCAGTGGTTGCAGCACTACCGGCGCGCGATGCTGCCGGGCGACATCAGCGCGGGCATCGTCGTGGCGATGATGATGATCCCGCAGGGCATGGCCTATGCGCTGGTGGCCGGCTTGCCGCCGGTTGCCGGCATCTATGCGAGCATCGTCCCGCCGGTGCTGTACGCCCTGTTCGGCACCAGCAGCACGCAATCGGTCGGGCCGATGGCCATCATCTCCCTGATGACGGCGTCGAGCCTGGCGCCGCTGGCCGCGCCGGGCAGCGCCCTGTACGGCGTGCTGGCGGCGCAGCTGGCCTTGCTGGCCGGCGTGGTGCTGCTGGCCTGCGGCCTGCTGCGCGTCGGCTTCCTGGCCAACTTCTTTTCCCGTCCCGTCATGAGCGGCTTCACCATCGGCTCCGCAATCGTGATCGCCTGGGGCCAGGTGCGCCCGCTGCTGGGCGGTGCGCCGCTGGAGGTGCACGCGCCGAGCGCGGCGCTGGGCCTGGGCTCGCTGCTGCTCCTGTTCGCCGCGCGCGCCTGGCTGGCGCCGCTGCTGCGCAGGCTGGGGCTGCCGGCCACCGCCGCCGACATCGGCGCCAAGCTCGCGCCCATGGCGGCCGTGGTGGGCGCGACCATCGCGGTGGCCGCCCTCGGCCTGGACCGGATGGGGGTGGCGACCACGGGCGCGGTGCCGGCCGGGCTGCCGGGACTGAACCTCGCCACCTCCGGCGCGCACTGGGAACAGCTGCTCAAGCCGGCCCTCCTGATCGGCTTCATGGTTTTCCTGATCAGCATGTCGGGCGCCCAGGCCCTGGCGCTCAAGCGTCCCGAAAAGCTCGGCAGCAACCGCGAACTGATCGGCCTGGGCGCGGCCAATCTCGGCAGCGCGCTGTCGGGCGGCTTCCCGGTCACGGGCAGCATCTCGCGTTCGGCGGTGAATTTCGCGGCCGGCGCCAACACCCAGCTGGCGAGCCTGATCACCGCGGGCCTGCTGGCCCTGGCCCTGGTCGCGCCCACCGGATGGCTGGCGCTGCTGCCGCTGCCGACCCTGGCCGCGACCATCATCGTGGCGGTGCTGGGCATGCTCGACCTGTCGACCCTGCGCACCGCCTGGCGCTACGACCGGGCCGACGCCGCGGCCCTGCTGGCGACCGCAGGCGGCGTGCTGGTGTTCGGCGTCGAGGCGGGCGTGGTGATCGGCGTGGCGCTGTCGATGGGCGCCCTGATCTGGCGCGCCAGCCGCCCGCACATCGCGGTGCTGGGCCGGATTCCCGGCAGCGAGCATTTCCGCAACGTGGACCGTTTTTCGACCGACACCGCGCCTGGCCTGCTGATGCTGCGCATCGACGCCGGCCTGTTCTTCGGGAATGTCGAGGCGGTCAACGAACGCGTCGAAGAAGAATTGGCGGCGCGTCCCGGCACGCGTCACCTGGTGCTGGTGCTGTCGGCGGTGAATGCGATCGACACCACGGCCTTGTTCGGGCTGGCCGAACTGAACACCTCGCTGCTCCAGCGCGGCGTGCTGCTGCACCTGGCCGAAGTGAAGGGGCCGGTGATGGACAGGCTGAAGCAAAGCGAGCTGCTGGGCGCGCTGAACGGGGAAGTCTTCCTCAGTGCGGCGACGGCCTGGCAAAAGCTTGCCGCTTGAGGGCGCGGCAGCCGAAACCGGTTTCAAGAGGAGCCGGCATGCGCCGTGTCGCAGCGGCCGCGCCGTGGAAGATTGGTGTCGAGACGCCCGATTTGCCGGTCTACGCGACCGGCATAACTGTATTTGATTTGCCGCAATTTTTTGTTGACCGTAAATACTGGGTCTACTAGGATTGTTTCGGCGAGGCATCAAATTACCCATGCCGCCCTGCCGCACGGGGCCGAACAAGACGAAGGTAAGCTATGACCCGACACGCTGCGTCTCCCCGTCCGTTTCCTTTTCGGCTGGCCAGGCTGGCCGCCTTGTTCGGCACCTTCGGCGCGGTCGCCGGCGCCACCCCGGCGCTCGGCGCCGAGGTCTCCTTCAGCGGCCGGATCACCTACGGCGAAGTGCTGCGCACGCAAGCGCGCGACCCGAACCTGCTCACCGGCGTGAATGCCGCCGCCGTCGGCCTGGTGGGCTATGGCAGCGGGGGCAATGCCGACGACGCCAACACCAACTATGCGCGCTGGGATGCGGCCTCGCGCGCGCTCAAGGGTTTCTTCGAACTCTCGGCCAGGGAAGGGGCCTTGTCGGCCACGCTCAGGGTCAAAGCCTGGCACGACTTCGGCTTGCGCGAGGATGGGCGCCCCTGGGGCAACGTCGCCAACCGCTACGCTGCCGGCGCCCCCCTGAGCGATGCAGGCGCGCCGCGGCTGTCGCGCTTTTCCGGCGTGGCGCTGCTGGACGCCTTCGTGCAGGGGAACACCCGCTGGGGCGGGGTGCCCGTGATGCTGCGGATCGGCCAGCAGTCGCTCGACTGGGGCGGACGCTCGATCACGCCGGGCGGCCTGGAGGCGCTGAATCCACGCGACTTGCCGGGCCTGCGGCGCGCCGGGGCGGTGCTTGCCGAGGTCATGGTGCCGCGTCCGATGCTGTTCGGCCGCATCGAGCCCACGCCGGGACTGGGCGTCGAGGCCTACTACCAGACCCGCTTCCGGCCGGCCGCGCTCGACATGTGCGGCAGCCTGTGGTCGATGAGCGACTACCTGGTGGACGGCTGCGACCGGGTCATGAGCGGCCAGCCGCTGGTCAGCGACCGCGCGCGGATGCCGCTCGGCGCCTACCAGAAACGCCTGCCGACGTCCAAGCCGGACGGCGGCGAATTCGGCGCCGGGCTGACCTGGCGCGCCGCTTCCCTCGGACTCGACCTGGGGCTCTATCATGCGCGCTACACCTCGCGCAGCGCGCTCCCGGGACTGCGGCGCAGCACCCGTGCCGGCGGACCGGCCCTGATCCCGGGCGACCCGGACGGCCGCAACATGGCGTATTTCACCGAGTATCCGGAAGACCTGCGCATCACCGCCCTGACGCTGCTTCACAAGCGCGGCGCCACCAGCCTGCAGGGCGAACTGTCCTACCGGCCCGAGACCCCTTTCATGCTGGCGCCGGGCGACGTGGTGCCGCCATTCCTGAGCGCCACCGCGCCGTCGCTGCTGCGCGCCCGCGCCAATGCGGTGGCGCCGGGCGGCATCTTCCATGGCTACGACTTGTACGGGATGTGGCAGCTCCAGGGCGGCGGCCGGCATGAGTGGACCGCGGCGGGCCTGCCGCTGGCCGCCGCCTTCGAAGCAGTGGGCAAGCACGCCGCCGGACTGCCGGACCAGGCGCTGCTGCGCTACGGGCGCGCCGATATCTTCGGTGTCGGGCCGATCAACGGCGGCTGCACCGTCACTACCGCCAACGCAGCGCGCCAATGCAGCCTGCGCGGCTACGCGACCCGCAATGCCTGGGGCTACCGGGCGCGCCTGGACCTGCGTTCGATCGCTTTGACGCCGGAGCTGGCGGGCAGCGCGAATGCGCTGTTCGTGCACGACGTGAAGGGCTGGTCGGGCGACTTCCTGTTGAATGAAGGGCGCAAGTCGCTGTCGCTGGGGCTGCGCTTCGAGTATCGCAAGCGCTACCTGGCGGAGCTGGCGTATTCGCCGGTGTGGGGAGGCGATTACAATCCGGCGGCGGACCGGGATACCGCGTCGTTTGCGGTGGGCGTCAAGTTCTGAGGCGCTTGCCGCGCGCCAGCCTCAGGCCTTCGAAGGCCGGGCGAAAAAAAGCGCCGGTCGTGCCGGCGCCCGGATGGAGGGTGCGGAAGGATCAGGCGCGCTTGCGCTCCGCTTGCTGGCCGTTGTCGCGCTGCGCCAGCTTGATCGGCGCCGCATCCTGCGGGTACAGGGCCTGGCACTCGGCGTAGATGTTGCGGATCGCCGCCATGTCGCGTTCGGTGTCGCCGCTCAGTTCCAGCGTGTCCACCACGCGCAGTTCCTTCTTCTTGTAGTCGAGCGCGACCAGCAGCGTCGGCACCCTGGCGGCCTGGGCCAGGTGGTAGAAGCCGCTCTTCCAGTGCGGACGGTAGCCGCGCGTGCCTTCGGGCGTGATCGCGACCCAGCACCACTTGGAAGCGAGCATCTGCTGCGCCAGATGGCGGGTGGCGCCCATCGGCGCGCTGCGGTCGACCGCGATGCCGCCCCAGTAGCGCATGATGGTGCCCATCGCGCCGCGGAATAGCGAATCCTTCGCGAGCCAGCGGAACTGCAGGCCGACCGCCCACTTGCCGAGCAGGCCGATGATGAAATCCCAGTTCGACGTGTGCGGGTACACCACCGCGATGCCGTGCGGGCCTGGCAGGGGTTTGAAGTACACGCGCCAGCCCAGCATGGTCAGCAGGCGCAGCGCAGTGCGCTGACCCCAGGTGGGCAGGGCTGCGGGATGCAGCAGGTAATCGCTCATGAACGCTCCGTCGAGGCATGACAGACTGTTAATGTAGAGCAGCAGTCATTACGCCATAGAAAATAAGCGAGGAATTCTAGCGGGCTCGAGCAAGGGGAACAAGCAAAAAAGCTGGTGCCGGGTATGAGGTGTGGTTATCATGCCGCTGTTTGATTGACAACAAGAGCGGCAAGCTTATCAAAATGGATATCACGATTTACCACAATTCCCGTTGCGGGACCTCGCGTAATACCCTGGCGGCCATCCGCGAGGCCGGCCACGAACCCCAGGTCGTCGACTATCTGGCCACTCCGCCCACGCGCGAGGCGCTGAGCCGCATGATCGCCGATGCCGGATTGAGCGCGCGCGAGGCGGTGCGCAGCAAGGAAGCGCTGTTTACGGAACTCGGCCTGGACGCGCCTGGCGTCGATGACGCTGCGCTGCTCGACGCGATGGTCGCCCACCCGATCCTGATCAACCGTCCCTTCGTGGTGACGCCCAAGGGCGTGCGCCTGTGCCGCCCCTTCGAGCGCGTGCACGAGGTCCTGTAAACGGTATCGGTTCGTCCACACAGGGGCCCCGCGCGGGTCGTCCAGGCCGGCGGCGCCATGCAGTCGAGTATCCACCGCGCTGACGCATGCGTCGCGCCTTGCCCCTTCAGTTGTGTCGCTTCAGCTTCGTCTCGTCAGGGATCGCTGAAGGGCAGGGCGCCGATGTCCGCCTTGCGCAGCGTGCCCAAGCCGGACGCGGGGCCCGTCGCGCGCGCCGCGCCATTCTCGGATTCGGCGGAATCCGGCGCAAGTCCCTGGCCAATCGCCGGCGAGTTGGGACGCAGCCGGAAATCCGGCGTGCCGCCCTGCGGATAGTCGACGAAATGCGGCGGCGCGCTGACCGTCGCCGCATGGTGGCGGCCCGGAGCCAGCTCCCAGTCCTCCTTGTGGTTACCATGCACGAGGTTGTTGCGGAAGCTGTTGTTGGGTCCCACCGCGCCCCGTTCCAGGATGCCATGGCCATTGTCCACGACGATGTTGTTGCTCACCTCGGTGTGGTCGTTCGGCCCCTTGCCCTGGAAAAAATCGCCGGCGCCCACGACGATTCCACTGCCTGAACCTGCCACCGTGTTGGCGTGCACTGTCACGCGGCTGGCGTCGTGCCACAGGTGGATGCCGCTGCCGGCGATGCGATAGACGATGTTGTTGCGTACGCCGGCGCTGGTGTTGACGGCGACCCCGTGGAAGCTGGCGCAGCCCGGCGGGCCGATGTCGTGCACCTGGTTGCCGGCGGCCTCGCTGTCCTTGCCCTTGTAATAGCTGTCCAGGGTGATGCCGGCGCCGCCCCTGGGCTCGCAGGGAACGTCATTGCCGATGTGGTGGATGCGGTTGTCGCGGATGCTGTCGTGCGAGCCGCCATTGTAGATGCCGGTGAGCCATTTCATGCCGCTCTGGTACTGGGACCCGTCGATCTCGAAGCCGACGATGTCGACATGGTTGCCGCGGTTATCCCAGGCCGCGCTCTGGCGCGCGTCGAGCTGGGGCACGATGCGCGCGCCCCAGCGCTCGGTGGACTGGTAGACGATGCGCGCTTCGGCGGTGCCGCTGGCCACCGTGCGCAGTCCGCCGAAGTAGATACCCGGCGCCACGTGCACCGTGGTGCCCGGCGAGGCGGCCTGGGAAGCGCGGGCCAGGGTGCGGAAGGGTTCGGTGCTGGTGCCGGGATTGCTGTCGGAGCCGCCGGGCGCGACGTAGAGGTGGGTGCGCACCAGCTCGGGCACCACGATTTCCTCGCCGGCGCCGTCGCGCAGGCGGCAGCCGCCGAGCAAGCCCATGCAAAGGATGGCGAACAGGAGCCAGCAAGGCAGGCGCCACGGCGCAAGCGGCCGGGGACGCAGATCGGGTCGCGGGCAATGCAGCATCCTCTCCTCGCACGGGTAGCAGTGACAAGGGACAGTCTGAACCTGCACACGCGTGCGGGACTACGGTTTGCTCAACGTGCTCTTTGAGGGCGTGCAATGCGCTCTTGCCGCCGCTGCTTCAGCTCATGCCGTCCCGGCGGCAAGCACGGCCGGCATGTAGACGTCCAGGAATTCGGCCGGCATGCGGCGCGGACGGCCGCTGGCGATCTCGATGCAGACCAGGTCCCAGCGCCCGCGCAGCACGGTGGCGCCGTCGCGCTCGCGCACCAGCTGGAAGCGGCGTTCCATGCTCAGCTTGCCGTCGCCGCCCACCAGCCAGGTGGCCAGCAGCAGCGCATCGTCCAGCAGGGTAGGCAGCAGGTAATCATATTCGCCGCGCCGGATCGCCATGGCGCGGTCCAGGCGCCGGTAGTCGTCGAGCGACAGGCCGAGCTGTTCCGAATGGGCCCAGCCGGCCTGCTCGCACCAGCGCACGTACACGGCGTTGTTGGTGTGGTTCAGGCCGTCGATGTCGGCGGCGCGCGGCACGACCGGCAGGATGAAGGGGTGCGGGTAGTCCCAGTCCAAAGCGTTTCCTCGTCAAGCTGGGCGCGGCGCGGGTCCGCGCGTTGCCGGTCCAGGCCGGGACCGGTCCGCTATTGTAAGGGCCGCGCGGCGAACGCGTCAGGCAGCGTTCCAATCGAGCTCGACCAGCACCGCCTGGTGGTCCGAGCCTTGCTCGCTGGCGTCGATGCGCATGCGCCGCACCTTGCCCGCCAGGTCGGCGCTGGCGAACACGTAGTCGAAGGTGAAGGGCGGCGCGGCGTCCGGGCGCAGGTCGTGCAGGCCGACCGTCGGTGCATGGCGGCGGCCGGGCTGGGCCAGGTGCCAGCAGTCGCGCCAGGGCGGGGTGTCGTCGTCGAAGGGCGCCAGCAGGCGCTGGTGCTCGAGGGAGCCGGGCAGCATGTTGAAGTCGCCCGCCAGCAGCGCGGGACCGGCGCGCGGCACGGCGGCGAAGGGCCCGTCGCCCGACGCCCGCCCCACGCGCGCATGCAGCCAGGCTTCGCGCTGCAGTTCGCGCAGGCGTTCGACCTGGGCCAGGCGCTGGGTGCAGGAAAAATATTCGAGATGCGCGCTCACGACGCGCAGCAGGCCGCCGGGAGCGGCCACCGTGACTTCGAGCGCGGTGCGCGGCATGCTCGGCACGCCGGGATCGGGCGGCCAGGGCAGGGTGTGGCGGAAGCTTTCCAGTATCGGGTGGCGCGACAGGATCATGCAGCCGGTGCGGAGGCGCGGCGCGTCCGGGGCGCCGGGCCCGGCCGTGTCGCAGGCGTAGGCCGCGGCCGCCGCGTGGCCGGGCAGGCGGGCGCGCAGCGCGGCGAACTGGTCTTCGCCGTCGCCATAGCCGGAGGATACTTCTTGCAAACAAATCACGTCGTGCCGGGCGAATCGCTCGAGGCATGCGACGATGCGGTCGAGATCAATGTTTCCTTCCGGGTTGCGGCCCGACTGGATATTCCAGGTGATGAGCTTGAACATGGGCGTCCTTTCAGATGGCCCATCAGGCTAGCGCGCCGCGCAGGCGCGGGGCCTGATGCAGCTCAGGCCCGCAGCCCGGCCCGGAGCTGGCCGCAAGCGCGGCTAGTCGCGCTTGAACTGGGCGTACTTGGGGCAGGGGATCAGTCCCGCCGATCCTTCGCCGCCGCCGGTGTCGAACTGCACGGCCCCGCCGCGGTCACGCACGTAGTCGAGAGCGCTGGGTGTCGGACGCACGCTGCCGCCGGTACGGCAATAGACCTTGCTGCCGCGACGGAAACGGTAGATGGTGACGCCATCCGGCGTGGTGTAGGACTCACTGGCCAGAGTTCGCGAGCTGTCCTTGTGCGCCGATTCGAGACGTTCAGCGAAGCGCTGCCAGCGCGAGTCCGTGGGCGCCAGCGGCGCCGGCTTGCCGCCGCGCAGTTCGTGGTCGGCCGGACCGGCCTGGCGGTGCGCCTGCGCAGCCGCGCCGTCGGCGGGCGGCTGGGCATCCCTGCGTTCGGCGAGCGGGTCGTCGTAGGGTTCGGGAAAACTGCTTGCGGGCGGCTGCTGGATGGGAATGGATTGGGCGGGCGCATCGTCCCGCGCCGGCGCCGATCGCGGCGCAGCCGCTCGCGTGTCAGGGGCGCGCGCCGGCACTGGGCGGGGAGTCGCCGGCTGCGGCGGACGCAGCACCTGCACCAGGGTCAGCACGCGCTCGAAGGAATTGTCGGCCTCCAGCCGGGGCTTGGCGCCCGTGAGCCAGAGCCAGGCCAGCAGCAGGTGCGCGCCGAGCGTGACCGCAAGCGGCCAGCCGGGCGCGCGCCGTGGCATCAAGCCTTCGTGCGCGCGCATGCCGCCTTAGGACTTGGGCGCGGTCATCGCCTTCTTGATGGCGACGCAGCGCTGGTCTTCCTGCAAGGTGTCGAGCAGCGAGCGGCGGGTGAAGGCCGACAGGTCCTTCATCTGGTTCGCCGCGCGCTGCAGGCGCTGCACGCTCTCCGGGGTGCAGCTGGCCGGGATCATGCTGGTCGCGTAGGAACGCATGAAGACCGGGCCGGCCGCCTTGTCCAGCGCCGGCAGGCTCGCCAGGCGCTTGGCGGCGGTCTGCTCGCTCAGCTTGCCCTGTTCCGCCGGGTAGATAGTATGCATGGCGGTGCGCACGCGCGAGAACGGCAGCTTGGTCTTCAGGTCCTCGATCGTGGCCAGCCACTCGGCCTTGGACCTGGCGTCCGGACGGCTGGCGGCCGCCGCCACGGCGGCGCCCTGGCCGGTGTCGGACTTGTCGCGCGCCTGCTCGGCTTCCACCAGCGCGCCGGCGCCCTGGTAGTTGTAGCGGTTCAGGCGGCCGATGATGGCCCAGCGCTGGTCCTGGTTGATCTGCAGGCCCTCGGCGGCGGTCTTGCCGTCCAGGAGACCGGCCAGGCGCGCCAGCGCCTCGTCGCTGCTGGCCACGCCCAGGTAGGTGCTGAACCAGCGGCGCTGGAAGTTGTCGTTGCCCTTGTGGGCGACGACGCCGTTCCAGGCCATGTCTTCCAGCGCCTTGGTGGTCTGCTTCGCGTAGGCGTTATTCAGGTTCATGGCGTCGAGGTAGTGCTTCGACTGGACGATCTTGCCCACCATGTCGCCGAGCAGGGTGTAGTCCTGCTCTTGCGGCGCGTTGTTCAGGGCCACCTTGATGAATTCGTTCAGCGGCAGCCTGGCGTCGCGCACGCCGTCCCACAGGCTTTGCCACAGCATGGCGCGCAGCAGCGGATCGTCGACCTTGGCCAGGCTGGATCGCGCGGTCTCGAAGGAGCGCTTGTCCAGCTGGACCTTGGCGAAGCCCCAGTCCTGGTAGTTCGGGTAAACCAGGTCCGGGCAGGCGGCGCCGTTCAGGGCCGGCACGGCGGTGCGGGCGCCCTTGTAGGTGACCGGTTCGTTCTTGACCAGCGAGAGCTTGCCGCCGTCCAGCTTGAAGGTGGCGACCTGCACGCGCTGCTCGCGCAGGGTCGGCAGCTCCTTGCTCGGCGCGCTCTGGCCCAGGGCGAAGCTGGCGATCTTGCCGCCGGTGCAGGCGTACGAGGCTTCGATGGTGTTCACGCCCGGCTGGTACAACCATTCCCTGGTCCAGCCGCTCAGGTCGCGGCCGGCGGCCTCGCCCAGGCTGCCGATGAAGTCCTGCAGGGTCGCGTTGCGCCACTGGTACTTGACCAGGTAGTTGTGCACGCCCTTGCGGAAGGTCTCTTCGCCCAGCAGGTGGCGCAGCTGCTTCAGGGTCGAGGCGCCCTTCGAATAGGTGATCGCGTCGATGTTGTCGAAGGCGTTGGCCGAGGACGGCACCGGCACTTCGATCGGGTGGGTGGTGACCTTCTGGTCCTGCACGTAGGCGGCCTGCTTGCCGCCCTGGTAGAAGGCCTGCCAGGCGTCCTTGAACTCGGTGGCTTCGGCGGTGGCCAGGGTGCCCATGAAGGAGGCGAAGCTCTCGTTCAGCCACAGGCCGTTCCACCACTTCATGGTGACCAGGTCGCCGAACCACTGGTGGGCCATCTCGTGCATGATCACCGCGGCCAGGCGCTGCTTCTGCTCGGCCGTCATGGCGGCCTTGTACATGAAGCCCGCTTCGGCGAAGGTGATCGCGCCGGCGTTTTCCATGGCGCCGTACAGGAAGTCCGGCACCAGCAGCTGGTCGTATTTTTCGAACTGGTAGGGGATGCCGAAGTACTCGTCGAAGAAGTCCAGGCCGGCCTTGGTGTAGCGGAACCAGTCTTGCGGGGTCACCTGCGAGGCCACCGACTGGCGCGCGAACAGGCGCATCGGGTAGCGGGCGCTGTTGTCTTCCCAGACCTTGTAGGGGCCGGCGTGCAGCGAGAAGTTATACGGGCTGAGCTTCTTGGTGGTCTTGAAGGTCCAGCGCTTGCCGGCGCCCGCATCGGCGACGGCGGTCTCGCGCGTGGTGGTGACCACGGTCCAGTCGCTCGGGGCGGTCACGGTGACGCTGTAGGTGGCCTTCAGGTCTGGCTGGTCGAACACCGCGAACATCTGGTGCGCGGCGGCCGGCTCGAAGTGCGAGTAGGTGTAGACACGGCCATCGACCGGGTCGACCATGCGGTGCAGGCCTTCGCCGTTGGTGCTGTGCAGGCGCTCGTAGGCGACGGTGACGGTGTTGCGGCCCTGGACCAGGTCCTGCGGCTCGATGGTGATGAACCAGTTGTTGTAGCGCGCCTGGACCGGCTTGCCGTTCACGGTGACCGACTTGACGGTGGCCTTGTCCAGGTCGAGGGTCAGGGCCGAACCGGTATCCTTCAGGTCGAAGGTGGCGGTGGTGGTGCCGGCGAAGCTCTCCTTGCCGGTCAGCGTGAAGTCCAGCACGTAGTCGACATTCGACACGCGCGCCGAGCGGGCGGCGGCGTCTTCCTGCGACAGGTAGGCGTTTTCGGCGCGGGTGGCGGCGGGGGCGGCGGACGCGGAAGCGGCGGCGCCGAAGACGAAGGCGGATGCGATGGCCAGGGCCATCACCCGGCGTGCTGGAAAGTTCACGGTGACTCCTCTCTCTTGGAAGCGCACCGATGCGGGCGGCATCGGTGCGCAAAATAATAATCGCGCAAGAATAGCACGCACTTGGGGTCATTTACACCACATACATATCGCTTTGTAGGACGTACGTACGGAGCCCGGCGCTCCCCGGCGTCGACAAATTCACGACAATCCCGGCGCGCCGCCGTCCTAGAATGCCGTTTTCTTCACTCCAGACCACCATCATGCGCGCATTCCGCCTGGCTTCCAGCATCCTCGCTTCCCTCATGTTTGCCGGCGCCGCCCGCGCGGCCGAGGCGCCGCCGGCGCCCGGCGTGCGCGTGATCGACCTCGCCAGCGGCTTCCTCGAGGCTTACGAGCGCAATGCCGCCACTTCGGCGCCGGCCTTCGTGGAAGATTTCAAGGCCAGCGTGGCGGCGCGCTTCCCGGAGTTCTACGGCATCGAGCGCTACCAGGGCAAGCGCACCCAGGCCGAGCGCGACAAGCAGATCGCCGCGGCCTACGAGGCCTTCCCGGCGCTGCGCGAAGCCTACCGCAAGAAGGTGGAGCGCTTCACGAGGGACTTGCCGCTGTACACGGCCAGTTTCCAGAAGGCCTTCCCGGACTACCGGCCAAAGGGCGACCTGTACTTCGTGCATTCGCTGGGCGAGATGGACGGCGGCACGCGCACCATCAAGGGCCGCACTTATTTCATCTTCGGGGCCGACATGATGACCAGGATCCACGGCGACGGCGACGAAGCGGGCTTCTTCCATCACGAGCTGTTCCATGACTATCACTCGACCGGCTGCGCGGAGGAGCGGGTGTGGACCTCGCTGTGGCAGGAAGGGCTGGCCACCTATGTGTCCAGGACCATGAACCCCTCGGCCAGCAACGCCGAGCTGCTGCTCGACTTCCCGCGCAACCTGGTGAGCGATACCGAGCGCCAGCTCGACCGCGCCTTCGAGCACCTGGCGGCCAACCTCGAGTCGAAGGACGAGGCGGTCTACGCCGGCCTGTTCATGGGGAAGGGCGACGACACCGGCCTGCCGGCGCGCCGCGGCTACTACCTGGGCTACCTGGTGGCGCGCGAGGCCGGCAAGACGCGCGACCTGCAGGCGCTCGCCAAGCTGCAGTGCGCGGACGTGCGCACGGTGGTCTACGAGGCGGTCGAACGGCTGCGCGCCAAGCCGGTAGTGGCCTCGCACTGAAGGGGCGCCACAAAGAAAACGGGCCGGCGCCCTTGAGGACGCCGGCCCGCTGCGAGCTTGCAGCTTAGAGCGCCGGGTAGTCGGTATAGCCTTCCGCCGTCGGGTGGTAGAACAGTTCAGGCTTGGGAGCGTTCAGCGGCGCGCCGGACTTCAGGCGCTTCGGCAGGTCCGGATTGGCGATGAACCACACACCGAAGGCGACGGCGTCCGCCTCGCCCGAGGAAATCAGCTGCTCTGCACTTTCCTTGGTCAGCTTTTCGTTGGCGATGTAGACGCCGCCGAATTCCTTCTTGAGCAGCGGACGCAGGCTGTCCTCGCCGATCGCTTCGCGTGCGCAGATGAAGGCGATCTTGCGCTTGCCCAGTTCGCGCGCCACATAGCCGAAAGTGGCGGCGGGATCGGAATCGCCCATGTCGTGCGAATCGCGGCGCGGCGCCAGGTGCATGCCGACGCGGTCCGCGCCCCAGACTTCGATGCAGGCGTCGGTCACTTCCAGCATCAGGCGTGCGCGGTTTTCCACCGAGCCGCCGTACTGGTCGCTGCGCTGGTTGGTCGAGTCCTGCAGGAACTGGTCGAGCAGGTAGCCGTTGGCGCCGTGGATCTCGACGCCGTCGAAGCCGGCCTTCTTCGCGTTTTCCGCGCCCTTGCGGTAGGCGGCGACGATGGCCGGGATCTCGGCGGTGTCCAGCGCGCGCGGGGTGGCGTAGTCGCGCTTCGGACGCACCAGGCTCACGTGGCCCTTGGGCTGGATCGCCGACGGGGCGACGGGCAGGGCGCCGTCCAGGAACACCGGGTCCGAGATGCGGCCCACGTGCCACAGCTGCAGGAAGATGCGGCCGCCCGCCTTGTGCACGGCGTCGGTGACCAGCTTCCAGCCTTGCACCTGCTCGTCGGACCAGATGCCCGGGGTATCGGCATAGCCCACGCCCATCGGCGTGACGGCGGTGGCTTCGGACAGGATCAGGCCGGCCGACGCGCGCTGCACGTAGTACTCCGCCATCAGCGCGTTCGGCACGCGGCCGCCGCCCACGGCGCGCGAGCGGGTCAGCGGCGCCATCACGATGCGGTTCGGCAGCTCCAGGGCGCCCACTTTGATCGGGTCAAACATATTCGTCATTCGGTACTCCTACAGTCCGTCATTCAGTTGGGCGAGGAAGGCCTGGATGACCTCCTCGTTGCGTTGGTAGAAGACCCATTGGGCGACGCGCCGCGTGCTGACCAGTCCCGCGCGCTGCAGGGTCGCCAGGTGCGCCGAGACCGTCGATTGCGACAGGCCGGTGCGCTGGTCGATCAGCTTGCAGCACACGCCGAAGTCGAGGGGATGTTCCTGCTCGGCGAAGTGCTGCTGCGGGTCCTTCAGCATCTGCAGGATCTGGCGCCGCACCGGATTGGCCAGCGCCTTGTGGATCGCGTCGATGTCCATGAGCTCTACCTATATCGGATTTTTACGATCCGAATATCGTCATATTACGATATTCGCGAAATGCGTGCAGGGACCGCCTCGATTTCGGCGCGGCAAGATGCCGGCCTGAGCGGCCTTATTAGTTGCCGCTCATTTTCCAAACTGCGGGTTCGGGCGGGTCAGGTAGTACCACTCCTTGTTGGCCAGCGCCTTCGCATCCGGGAACAGGATGCGGCCGCTGAATTCCGCCACCACCGGCGTGCCGTCCGCGCGTACGCCGATCTGGTCGCCCTCGGTCAGCGGGTCGAAGCTGGCCCACTGGCGGGTGAAATGGTCGCCGTCGTTCAATTTGTCGTGCACCACCACCATCGACAGCGCTTCGATTTCTTCATACGGCGCCGGCTGCGGTTCCGGCGCGTCGATCAGCTTGTGGAAGGCCAGGGTGTTCATGATGGCCTGGTAGGCCACTTCCGGCGCCTGCGGATCGGCGTGCTGGCCGCACTCCAGGGTCAGCGCGTAGCCGCCGGTGCTGCGCATGTATTCCGTGGTGCCGACGCCGTAGCGCAGCACGGTCTTGAGCTCGTCGGCGTCGCGCGAGCGGCGCTGCACGCCGGCGCCGTAGGTCGCCAGCCAGCCGTCGACGAAGCGGCGCACGCCCAGCCGCAGCGCCCAGGCACGCTCCATCTCCGCATGCCGGAAGGGCTGCAGCGCGCCGTCGTTGTTCTCGGGCCCCACCATCACGAAGGGCTGGCCCGGCGCGTTGAAGGAGTGCAGGTCGAGCAGCACGTCGTGCTGGGCGAGCAGGGGGCACAGCCAGTTGCCGACGTGGTCTTCGAAGTCTTGCGGGTCGTCCTTCGGGAACAGGTCGCGGTTCAGGTTGCGGTCGCCGTTGCGCTCGCCCTTGGCGTAGGCCAGCGGGTTGACGATCGGGACGAAGGTCACGCTGCCGGCGCTGATGTGCAGTTTGCCGCTGTCGATTTCCTCCATCACGCGCTGGATCGCCTTGGTGCCGCATACTTCATTGCCATGGGTGGCGCCCATGATGATCAGGCGCGGGCCGGGGGCGATGGCCGTATAGTTGACGGATTTGAACTGAAACTGGCGTGAGGAAGTCATTGCTGGAAGTTCCGGAGGAAAAAGGGTGCCAGTATTCTATAGGACAATGCGGGAGGAATGCTGGCGCCGGCAAGGACGGCGTGGCATGATCCCCAACTTTCCTTTCTTGAATTGGCCGGCATGAGCAGCGCCCGCATCCACGGACTCGATACCCTGCGCGCGATCGCGGTCACCCTCGTCGTGCTGCACCATTACGTGCTGTTCGTGACCGACCGGCCGACCTTCGGCTGGGTGGGCCAGATCGGCTGGGCGGGCGTGGACCTGTTCTTCGCGCTGTCGGGCTACCTGATCGGCAACCAGATCTTCAAGGCGGTGCGCAGCAGCGAAGGCCTGTCGCTGCCGCGCTTCTATGCGCGCCGCCTGCTGCGCACCCTGCCGAATTACTGGTTCGTGCTGGCGCTGTACTTCCTGTGGCCGGCCTTCCGCGGCGAGGCGCCGCTGCTGCCGCTGTGGAAGTACCTGAGCTTCATCCAGAACCACCACCTGGAGCCGGGCAGCGCGTTCTCGCATTCCTGGTCGCTGGCGATCGAGGAGCAGTTCTACATGCTGCTGCCGGCGCTGGCGCTGCTCGGCGCGGCCTTCGGGCGCTCCCTGCGCCTGGCCTGGTTCGCCATCGCGCTGGCCTTCGGGGCAGGCGTGCTCACCCGCGCCTGGCTGTGGCAGGACGTCGTGGAAGGCGAGCGCTACTGGATGCACCATTATTACAAGTACATCTATTACTCGAGCTTCTGCCGCTTCGACGAGCTGCTGGCGGGCGTCTCGGTCGCGCTGTTGAGGAATTATCATCCGCAGGCGTGGGGACGCCTGACCCGGCATGGCAACCTGCTCGGCCTGGCGGGACTAGCGGTGACCGGGATCGCGTTCTGGTGGTTCCTGGCCGATCATTATGGCCAGGGGCCGACGGTATTCGGCTTCCCGCTGCTGGCGCTGGGTTTCTCGCTGCTGATCGTGGCGGCCGTGTCGCCCGGTTCGCTGCTGTGCGCCTTGCGGGTGCCGGGCGCCGGCGCCGTGGCGCTGTGGTCCTACGCCATCTACCTGCTGCACAAGCAGGTGTGCGTGATGGGCGCGGCCTGGCTCGCGCGGCATGGCGTGCATGCGGAGTCGCCAACGGCCATCGCCGCGCTGCTCGCCTTGTCGGTGCTGACCGGCTGGCTGCTGTACCGCCTCGTCGAGTCGCCGTTCATGGCGCTGCGCGAGCGCTACGTGCCGGACAACGCGGCGCGCCGTGGCGCCGGAGACGCCATGACGCACGCATAGTGCTTAGAACGGCGGTTCCGTCTCCAGGATTGGAGGCGTGTCGAGGTCGATTCGTTCGAGGACCAGATCCGCCAGATCCAGCTCGGCCAGCAGCGCATCGGTCTCGAAGGTGGCATAGGCGCGCGCATTGCTCACCTTGGCCGAGACCAGCATGATCGGCAGGGCGGGGTAATGGGGCACCAGGCGCGCTAGCAGCACGTCGCCCACGCCGGGGCGCACATAACTGGGATGCGGGAAGGCGACCACCAGGCGGATGCCGCGCACGATGGTGATCGCGGTCGACATCTTCATGCGGGCTCAGTGCTGGGCTTCGATCACGCCGAAGGCGGCCGGCGCATCGGCCAGGTAGGCCAGCACCGCATGCGCCTGGACCAGCGGATCGAATTCGGCATTGGCCGCCATGGCCGCGCGCAGGCCGGGGACGATCTCCGGAGTATGCGGGCTGCGGTAGGCGTCCATCAGCAAGCGCGCCAGGTCCGTCGGCGCATCCGAGCGGCGCAGGCGCGCTTCGATGATCGCCAGCAGCGCGCGCTGCATGCGCGGGGTCGGGTTGTGGATGTGGGCGAACACCCAGGGCGTATTCGCAATCGCCGCGCAGATCGCGGTTTCCATCTGGTCGGCGCTCAGGTCCGAGGCGATGTCGAAATAGGCCTTGTTCCAGCGCGTGCGCGCGTAGGCATGGCCGGGCGGGAAGGCGTCGGCCGTTTCCAGGCCCAGGGCCCGGCTCGCACGCGAGAGCAGCGAGGAGAGGGTGTCTAGCAGCGGCATGGCGGGAAGGTGAACGGATGCTTCATCCCGGCAGTGTAGCGCAAGCCCGGCGGACGCGCATGCAAAAAGGGCCGCCCTTGCGGGCGGCCCTCGAAGGTCAAGCTTGCGTCAGGCGAAACGGCCGTTGCGGAAGTCTTCGACCGCCTGGTA
Source organism: Massilia sp. AB1 (assembly GCF_018119385.1). Classification (NCBI taxonomy): domain Bacteria; kingdom Pseudomonadati; phylum Pseudomonadota; class Betaproteobacteria; order Burkholderiales; family Oxalobacteraceae; genus Massilia; species Massilia sp. AB1. Next base: position 134,482 of record NZ_JAGKSG010000008.1, read on the forward strand.
CAGCTCGTCCTGCGTGTTCATCACGAACGGTCCGTACTGGGCGATCGGCTCGTTCAGCGGGCGGCCGGCCAGCACCAGCAGGCGGCTGGGCTCGACTGCCTTGATGCGCACCCCGTCGGCGCCCGCCGCGTTGTCGAGGATCGCCATGCGCCCCGAGGCCACGCCCTTGCCATCGACCACGGCTTCGCCGCGGAACACGTAGACGAAGGCGTTGTGGCCGGCCGGGATCGGCTGCTCCACCGTGACGCCGGCCGGGATCTCGAGGTCGAGATACAGCGGCTGGGTGGCATCGCGCTGGACCGCGCCATCCACGCCATGGGTGCTGCCGGCGATCACCTGCACCGTCACACCGCCTTCCAGCGTGAAGCGCGGGACTTCCTCGGCCGGGATGTCGCGGTACCAGGGATCGGTCATCTTGTCCTTGGCCGGCAGGTTCAGCCACAGCTGGAAGCCTTCCATCAGGCCTTCGTTCTGCTCCGGCATCTCCGAGTGGGCCACGCCGCGGCCGGCGGTCATCCACTGCACGCCGCCATCCGTGATCAGGCCTTCGTTGCCGCCGCTGTCGCGGTGGCGCATCCGGCCTTTCAGCATATAGGTCACGGTTTCGAAGCCGCGGTGCGGATGCTCGGGGAAGCCGGCGATGTAGTCGCCCGGCTTGTCGCTGCCGAAGGCATCGAGCATCAGGAAGGGATCGAGGCGGCGCTGCAGCGGACCGGTCAGGACGCGGTTGATCTTCACGCCCGCGCCGTCCATCACGAACTGGCCGTTGATGATCCGCTCGACGCCGCGCGTCTTGCCGACCGGGGTTGCCCGTACGATTTCCTGAGTTTGCTGGGTCATGCTGTTCTCCTGTCCAGTTGATGTCGCTGTTCGCTTCGCCGCCCCGATGGCGGCGAAGATTATGCCAGGGCCGCTACGATGGCTTCGTTGGCCGCCGCCTGCCCCTTGCTCACTGCTTCCGGGCCCATCGCCATGCCCGACGAGTAGATGAAGGTGTGGTCGGTCAGGCCCAGGAAGTTCAGCAGTGCGCGCATTTGCGGCACTTGCGGGTCGGCTTCCGCCGGGTAGACGCCGCCGCGCGAGGTGGCCACGTAGACCTTCTTGTTCTTCAGCAGGCCTTCGGGACCGGTCTCGGTGTAGCGGAAGGTCACGCCGGCACGGGCGATGGCGTCGAACCAGCCCTTCAGCTGCACCGGCATGCTGAAGTTGTACATCGGGGCGCCGAGCACGATCACGTCGGCGGCCTGGGCTTCGGCGATCAGGGCGTCATCCAGGGCCACGCGGGCAGCCTGCTCGACGGTGCGCTTGTCGACCGGGGTGAACAGGGCGCCGACGGCTGCGCCGTCCAGCAGCGGGTGCGGGTTGGCGCCGAAGTCGCGGCGGGTGACGGTCGCGCCCGGATTGGCCGCCAGCAGCTTCTCGACGATCTGGTTGGTGACGCGGGTCGATTCCGAATCGTTGCCACGGACGCTGGAGGTGATGTGCAGGATGTTCATGGTGTTGTCCCTTCGTTTCCAAGAAATGTTTTCGATGGACACATCGTATCAATCCCAAAACCGATGCGGAAGACGGTAGAATGGATAACATTATCCTACTGGTGGAACAATCATGGACGTGGAACCGAATGACTTGCTGCTCTTTGCCCGCATTGTCGAGGCAGGCAGCTTCAGCCGCGCGGCAGAGCGCGTGGACTTGCCCAAGTCCACCGTCTCGCGCCGTCTGGCGCTGCTGGAAGACCGCCTCGGCGAGCGCCTGCTGCAGCGGACCACGCGCAGGCTGGTGGTGACGGAATTCGGCGCCATCCTGCTCGAACACGCGCGACGCGTCGCGGACGAGGTGGAGGCGGCCGGCGCCCTGGCCCAGCACCGCCAGCTCGAGCCGAGCGGCAAGCTGCGCATCTCGGCCCCGCCGGACTTCGCCAACGCCGGCCTGAACGAGGTGGTGGCGCGCTTCCTGGCGCGCTATCCGATGGTGACCCTGGAGATGGACTTGTCGCCGCGCCGGGTCGACCTGGTGGCCGAGAACTTCGACATCGCGATCCGCATGGGCGACCTGCCGGACGACGCCACCCTGAGCGCGCGCCCGATCACCCTGGAGCGCCTGGCCCTGTACGCGTCGCCGGGCTACCTGGCCCGGCACGGCATACCCGAGCATCCGGACGACCTCCTGACTCACGACGTGCTGTGCATCCTGAGCCGCTACGGCGGTTCGGTGCCCTGGGTCCTCACGCGCGGCAAGGTGCGCTGGGAGCGCGCGCTGCCGGCGCGGGCCACGGCCAATTCACCCGACCTGCTGGCACGGATCGCGGCGCGCGGCGCGGGCATCGCGATCAGCTCGGAGCTGTTCGCCGAGCCCTACCTGCATGCGGGGGAACTGGTGCGGGTGCTGCCGGAATGGGAGATGCCGACCGCGAACGGCTGGGCGGTGTTCCCGAGCCGGAAGCTGATGCCCGCCAAGACGCGGGCTTTCCTGGAAATGATCGGCGTGATGTGCCGCGAAGCGGGCCACGACCCCTTCATGCAGCCGTCCGGGCCGGGCGCCCAGGCGTGACGACCTAAGCGCGCGGACGGTCGCCCATCGACTCGCCCAGGCGCACCGGCCGTTCTGGCGACCAGTCGGCGTTGAAGGCGATCGACCCGCGGCGGAACAGCATCACCACCGTGGAGCCGAGCAGGAAGCGGCCCATTTCCTCGCCTTTCCTGAGCACGACCTGCTGGTCCTCGTACTTCCATTCGAAGATGCGCGGCATGCGCGGCGGATTCACGATGCCGTGCCAGACCGTGGCCATGCTGCCCACGATGGTGGCGCCGACCAGGGTCATCACGAAGGGGCCGTGTTCCTCGGACTCGAACACGCACACCACGCGCTCGTTGCGCGCGAACAGGCCCGGCACGCCGCGCGCCGTGGTCGGGTTCACCGAGAACAGCTTGCCCGGCACATAGATCATGCGCGTCAGGCGGCCGTCGCAAGGCATGTGGATGCGGTGGTAATCCTTGGGGCTCAGGTAGAGGTTGGCGAAGTGGCCGTGCTGGAAGTGCGCGGCCAGCTGCTCGTCGCCGCCGACCAGTTCCGCCGTCGTGAACTTGTGGCCCTTGGCCTGGAAGATGTGGTGGTCGTCGACGTCGCCGAACTGGCTGATCGCGCCGTCCACCGGGCAGACGAAGTCGGCCACCGCCAGCGGACGCGCGCCCTCGCGCAGCGGACGGGTGAAGAAGTCATTGAAGCTGGTGTAGCTGCCGATGTCCGGATTGGCCGCCTCGTCCATGTTCACGCCGTACTTGCCCACGAACCAACGGATCAGGCTGGTGGTCATGGCGCCGCCTTTGGCGCCCGCGACGCGGCCCGCGAAATTGGTCAGCGCCTGCTTCGGCATAACGTATTGGGGCAAGACTTTTATACGGGACACGGTGACGGGCCTCTCTGAAAAAAACGATCGCGCATTATAGCGGGGATGCTCAGCGGAAAGTCCAATTCCTGCACCGCCATGGGCGGAGTGTACCGCAGCTACCGGCAGAGGGAAACGCGCGCCACGGTTGCAGACAGGGAGCGCAAGCGACGGATGAGTTACAGGATGAGGTCGCTGAACCTTGGGCTTCCAGTGTATGGCAGTGGGGACTTCCATCCGATAGCATTGGAAAGTTCCGTTTACATGTTTACATTGTACTCATGTGTGGCATATATTGTTTCCACATTAATAGGGAGACGAGAAACTCATGCCGCACATTCACCCTGCACACCGGATCTCAAGCTTCGCGCTGGCCGCCTCGCTAGCCAGTTCGGGCTATGCCCAGGACTCGGCCGCACCTGGCCAGGACGTGGCACGCGTCGAGGTCAAAGGCGCCGGCTACGACGCCCGCCGCGACGACACCGCCGCCCGCATCGTGGTCGGGCGCGAGGAGATCGCGCGCTACGGCGACACCAACGTGGCCGATATCTTCAAGCGGATCCCCGGCGTCACCGTGACCACCGGCGCAGGGCGCAGCACGGAGCTCAGGATGCGCGGCTTGGGCGACGGCTATACCCAGATCCTGGTGAACGGCGAGCGCACCCCGGCCGGCTTCGCGCTCGACTCGCTCTCGCCCGAGATGATCGAGCGCATCGAGGTGCTGCGCGTCGCCACCGCCGAGTTTTCGGCCGAGTCGGTGGCGGGCACGATCAATATCGTGCTGCGCAAGCGGGCGAGCAAGCGCCAGCGCGAGGCCAAGCTGGGCTACCTGCTGAGCAGCGATTTCCGCGGTCCGACCTTCAGCGCCCAGCTGGGGGACCGTGGCGACAAGTCGTCCTGGTCGTTCTCGGCCGGCGGCAACCACGACAGCCTGTCGCGCGAGTGGGGCGGCAGCGAGGAAAATATCCGCCCCGACGGCCTGACGGACATGCGCCGGGTCACCCACGCCATCGAGCGCGGCCGCATGAACCGGCTGAACCTGGGCCCGCGCTTCAACTGGACCCTCGACAACGGCGACACCATCGGCTGGGAAACCCTGTTCAACAGCAGCAGCTTCCGCAACAACGCCTATCTGGTGGTGAGCACCCTGGCCGGCCGGCCGCCGCAGACACCCGACCTGCGCATCTTCGGCGAATTCGACGACCGGCTGCTGAAGTCGGACCTGCAGTGGACCCGCAGCCTGGAGTCCGGCCTGAAGCTCGACGTCAAATTCGGTGCCGAATGGTCCTCGCGCAAGATGCTTGTGCGGCGTTCCGGCCTGGACGCCGGCGGCGCGCCCGAGACCGAGGGCAGCACGCTGTCCGACACCCACACCCGGGGCGCCAACTCGACCGGCAAGCTGGCCAGGCCGGTGGACGGCGGCCACCTGTTCGCGCTGGGCTGGGACCTGCGCTTCAACGAGAGCTCGGACATTCGCGCCGAGCGCGACCGGGTGCGGGTGTTCGCGCCGGGCCAGCTGCTCGACGAGGACTTCGGCGCGAACGTCGGCCGCGCCGCGTTCTACGCGCAGGACGAATGGACCATCAACCCGCGCTGGTCGGCCTATCTCGGCGCCCGCTGGGAAGGGGTGCGCACGCGCGCGTCCGGCAATGCGGTCGAACCGGTGCGGGTGACATCCAGCGTCCTGAGCCCGGTCCTGCAGACCCTGTACAAGCTTCCCGGCCATGACGGCAAGGAGGGCGACCAGCTGCGCCTGGCCGTGAGCCGCACCTACAAGGCGCCCGAATTGGACAGCATCGTGCCGCGCCGCTCGGCCTGGGAGAACAACAGCGCCACCGAGGCCGATTTCGTCGGCAATCCGGACCTCAAGCCGGAACTTGCCTGGGGACTCGATGCGGCCTGGGAGCATTACTGGGCCGAGGGGGCGATGGTGTCGGTGAGCGGCGCGCTGCGGCGGATCGAGGACTATGTCAGCAACCGTATCTACTTCAACGGCGTCCACTGGATCTTCACGCCCGTGAACGACGACCGTGCGAGCATGCGCAGCCTCGAGATCGAGACCAAGTTCCCGCTCACGTCGCTGTTCGCGGATGCGCCGGCGATCGACCTGCGCGCCAGCGTCAGCCGCAACTGGTCGCGCGTCGCCTCGGTGCCGGGTCCGGACAACCGCATGGAGCAGCAGACGCCGCTGACCGCCAACCTCGGCGTCGACTACAAGTCGGGCGCGCTGGCGCTGGGGGCCAGCCTGGCGCACCGGCGCGGCGGCTTCGTGCGGGTCGCGGCAAACCGCGGCTTCTACCGGACCGCGCGGACCGACCTGGAAAGCTACGCCGCGTGGACCTTCACGCCCAAGGCCCAGCTGCGGGTGGCGCTGTCGAACCTGCTGGCCGAGGAGAACACCTTCGGGCCGACGTATGCCGACCCGGTCACGGGGCTGGAAAAGCGGCTCTGGAACTACCCGGACGCCGTCAAGCTGCGCACCACGCTTGAGCTGAAGTTCTGAGGACTCAGGCCAGGCGCACGGCGACCGCGCCCAGTGCGATCAGACCGGCGCCCGCCAGCCGCGATGGCAAGGGGCGCTCGCGCAGGACCAGCATGGCGATCGCCACGGCGAACACGATGGAGGTTTCGCGTACCGCCGCGACCACCGCCACCGGCGCGAAGGTCATGGCCCACAGCGCGATGCCGTAGGAGGCGGTGGTCGCCGCGCCGCCCGCCAGCGCCAGGCCGGGGTGGCGCAGCAGGTAGCGCGGCAGCTCGGCGCCCATGCGGCCCCAGGCCAGCGCCGAGCTGGCGGCGCCGGTGAGCATGAAGATCCACGCGGTATACGCGGCCGGCGCGCCGGAGCGCCGTACCCCGAAGCCGTCGACCAGGGTGCAGGCCGCGATCATGGCGGCCGTCGAGAGGGCCAGCAGGGTGAGCCTGCCGCTGCCGGCGGAGCCGGTGCGCGAGCCGGCGTACACCGCCGCGCCGCCGGCGCAGATCAGGCCGATGGCCAGCCATTGGGCCGCATGCAGGGTCTCGGCGCCGAGCAGGCTGCCGCACAAGGCCACCATCACCGGCGCGCTGCCCCGCATGAGCGGATAGGCGTGGCTGATGTCGGCGCTGCGGTAAGTGGCGGCGAGCATCGCGTAATAGAGCGCGTGCAGGACCGCGGACGCCGCGATGAAGGGCCAGCTGGCCGGGGCGGGTGCGGGCAGGAAGGGCAGCAGCGCCGCGCCGATCACGCCGGCGCCGATGGTGACGGCCGCGGCTGCATGCACGCCCGCGCCGCGCAGCTTGAGCATGGCGTTCCAGGCCGCGTGCAGGAAGGCGGCGAACAGGACGGCCGCCAGGATCGTGCTGTCCATCAGGCGTGGCGGTGGGTGCGGAAGTAATGGCGGGCCACGACGATGGCGACGATCTGCATCGCCGCGCACAGGAAGAAGCTGCCGCCGATGCGCCAGTCCGAGGCCGGCAAGTGGCTGGCGGCGCCGAGGATCGCAGTGCCGATCAGGGGCGTGACGATGACGCCCAGGCTGCTGATCGATTGCAGGGATCCCATCAGTTCGCCCTGGCGCTCCGGCGCCGTCGCCTTCGAGACGATGCCCTGCAGGGCGGGACCGGCGGCGAAGGCGAGCAGGTTGCAGAGGATGAAGACGTACATCATCCAGCCCTGGGTCGCCAGGCCGTAGAGCATATAGGTGACCGCGCCGGAACTGATGCCCAGCAGGGCCAGCCGCATTTCGCCGAAGCGGCGGATCAGCACCGCCAGCAGGCCGGCCTGGACCACTGCCGAGGCGAGGCCCACGCAGAACATGGCGATGCCGTTGTCGCGCGGGGTCCAGTCGAAGCGGAAGGTGGTGTACAGCACCCAGGTGGAATGCAGCATCATCTGGGCGAAGCTCACCAGGGTGATGACGATCACGAGGCCACGGATCTCGCGCCGCCTGACCAGGCGCAGCAGGGCCGAGAACGGATTGAGGCGCGCCAGCTGCAGGGGCGCGCGCAGGCCGGGCGCCAGCGATTCCGGCACCACGAAGTACCCGTAGAGCAGGTTGGCGGCCGACAGCGCGGCGGCCACGTAGAAGGGCAGGTGCAGGCCCGCGTCGCCCAGCAGGCCGCCCAGCATGGGACCGCAGATGAAGCCCAGGCCGAAGGCGGCGCCGATTTTCCCGAAGCTGCGCGAACGGTTCTCGTGGGTCGAGATGTCGGACGCATAGGCCGAGGCCACCGACATGCTGGCCGAGGACATGCCGCCGACGATACGGCCCACGAACAGCCAGGCCAGGCTGGGCGCCCACGCGGTGATCAGGAAGTTCAGGCACATGCCCGCCATCGAATACAGCAGCACCGGGCGCCGCCCGACGCGGTCGCTCAGCGCCCCCAGCGCCGGCATGAACAGGAACTGCATCAGGCCGAACACGGTGGTGAGCGCCCCGAACCACAGCGCCTGCTGCTCCTTGCCCTCGACGAACTGCCCGACCAGCAGGGGCATGACCGGAACGATCAGGCCGATCCCGAGCATGTCGATGAAAATGCAGACCAGGATGAAATTCAGGTTGCCGGGAGCGGTCTTGGTTGGAGCGGTCGAGCGGGGCATGCACACCTCGGGCGGTTGGCGGACCGCCTATCTTAGCATCGAGGCAAGGGTGTCAGGCAGGGGGCTGGCCCAGCCACTCGGCTGCGAAGGCCGCGCGGAAGGATTCCAGGTAGGCCAGGCGCTCCTGGCCCAGCTTGCGCCCGCCCTCGGTCTGCATCTTGCCGGGCAGGGTGGCCAGCTTGACCGCGATGTGGTCGAGCGAATACGAACCGTCGTCGAGCGGACGGTCCCGCGCAAGAGGATCGCCTGGATGGGCCAGGGCGCTGCCCATCATGCCGGCGATGTAGAACATGCGCGCCAGGCCGACCGCGCCCAGGGCGTCCAGGCGGTCGGCATCCTGCACGATCCTGGCCTCGATGCTGTCGGCGGGGATGGCTGCGGAAAAGCTGTGGGCTTCGATCGCATGGGCCACCGCGTCCAGGCGTTCCGGCGGGAAGCCCATCCAGGCCAGCTGGTGGCGCGCCAGCTGGGCCGAGCGGCGTGAGGCCTGCGCCCGGTCCGGGTCGTTCTTGGGCAGGTTCACCAGGTCGTGCAGGTAGCAGGCGGCCAGCACCACCAGCGGATCGGCTTCCGGATGCTGCGGCAGCAAGGCCTGGGCGTTGCGCCAGACGCGGTCGAGGTGGTTGGCGTCGTGGGCGCCGTCCTTGCCGGCGTGGGCGGCGGCCAGGGCGGCCAGCTTGGTGCGCCAGCCGGGCAGGTCTGCGGGGAGTTCGGTCATGCGGGGTGTTCCAGTGCGGTGAGGGGAAAAGCGGCCTGCGAGAGCGCGTCCGCGCGGGTGTTCTTGTGGCGCGGGATCCAGCGCAGGGTGGCGCCGGGCAGGCGCGCCAGCAGGGCGCGCGCCTGGCCGCGGTAGTGCGCCAGGGACGGCGCCGCCGCCAGGTCCGGGCCGTTGACGTCGTCGACCACCACCTGGCTGTCGCCATGGATGGCCAGGCCGGCCGCGCCTTGCAGGACGGCCGCTTGCAGCACGGCGATCAGGGCGCGGTATTCGGCTTCGCTGCTGTTGCCGTAGCCGGCATCCTGCGACAGTTCGATGCGCTGGCCGCCGGGGCCTTCGAGGATGGCGCCGATGCCGCAGCGCCCCGGGTTGGGACGCGCCGAGCCGTCGAACCAGGCTTGCCAGAGGGCCTGGCCGGGGACCCCGCGGCGCGAGCGGGCGGCCTGGGCGCCGGCCTGGCGCACGGCGGCGCGCTGCTCGGCATGGACGCGCAAGGACTGGCGCTGGGCCAGCAGGTGCTCGAGACCGGCGGCGCCGGCGCGCAGGCTCAAGGTGGCGCGCAGGGCCGCTTCGAGCGGCATGCCGCTGCGTTCGGCGAGCTGGCGGCTGGCGGCGAGTTCGGTCTTGTAGGCGGCTGCCTGCAGCGTGGCGAGGTCGATCATGGGCGAAGCATAACCGGTTTCTCCGGGGTTGACACATGTTAAGGGTTTTGCAAGACTGCAAGCGTCATCTCGACCATTGTGACCACCTTCCACAGGAGCCTTCATGTCCCCATCGCGTCATGCCGTCCGCTGTGCCCTGTTCGCCTTGTTTGCATCCGCCGCACTCGCGCCCGCTTACGGCGCCGCCCCAGCCAAGGTCCCTGCCGCGAAAGCCGCAGCCAAGGCGCCGAAGCGCTACACGATCGAGCAGTTCATGGCGACCACCTCGGTGACCGGCGCCTCCTTCAGCAAGGACGAGAAGCAGATCCTGTTCAGCAGCAACGAGTCGGGCATCTTCAACGTGTACACGATGCCGGTGGGCGGCGGCGCGCCGCGCGCCCTGACCAAGTCGACCACCGACAGCACCTACGCGGTCGGCTACTTCTACAACGACGACCGCATCCTGTTCACCCGCGACCAGGGCGGCAACGAACGCAACCACCTGTTCGTGCGCGAACTCGACGGCGCCGAGCGCGACCTGACGCCGGGCGAGAAGCACCGCGCCTCCTTCGCCGGCTGGGTGCCGGACGGCAGCGGCTTCTATGTCGTCACCAACGAGCGCGACCCGAAGTTCTTCGACCTCTACCTGTACGACGCGAAGAGCTATGCGCGCAAGATGGTGTACCGCAACGAGAGCGGCATGAGCATCTCGGCGGTGAGCCGCGACGGCAACTGGGTGGCGCTCGACAAGTCCAATACCACCTCGGACAGCGATGTCTACGTGGTCGACCTGCGGACCGGCGCCACCAAGCATATTACGCCGCACAAGGAGCCGGCCGGCCATTCGGCGGCCAGCTTCGATCCGGACTCGAAGCGCCTGCTGTTCACCAGTAACGCCGAGGGCGAATTCTCGCGCATCATGGCCTACGACCTGCAAAGCGGCGCGGTGTCGGAAGTGGAGAAGGCGGACTGGGACCTGCTCGATACGCGTTATTCGCGTAACGGCCGCCACCGCGTGAGCGTAGTCAACCGCGACGGCAGCATCGACGTGCGTGTCTATGACGGCGACACCAGGCCGGTCTCCCTGCCCAAGCTGCCGGGCGGCGAGATCCGCCAGGTGACTTTCTCCGAGAGCGGCAAGCGCATGGCTTTCTACCTGAACGGCGACCGCTCGCCCAGCAACTTGTACGTGCATGACTTCGGGACCGGCAAGACCACCCAGCTCACGCGCAGCCTGAGCAAGGAGATCGACCCGAACGACCTGGTGGAAGCCGAAGTGGTGCGCTTCCGCTCCTTCGACGGCACCGTGATCCCGTCGATCTACTACAAGCCGAAAGGCGCCTCGCCGAACGCCAAGGTGCCGGCCGTGGTGCTGGTGCACGGCGGACCGGGCGGCCAGACCATGCGCGGCTACAGCGCCCAGGTCCAGTACCTGGTCAACCACGGCTACGCGGTCCTGGGCATCAACAACCGCGGCAGCTCCGGCTACGGCAAGACCTTCTTCCGCGCCGACGACCGCAAGCACGGCCTGGAGCCGCTGTGGGACTGCGTCGAAGCCAAGACCTGGCTCGCCAGCCAGGGCTATATCGATCCGGAGCGCATCGCCATCATGGGCGGCAGCTACGGCGGCTACATGACCCTGTCGGCGCTGGCCTTCCGGCCGGAAGCGTTCAAGGTCGGCATCGACATCTTCGGCGTCTCGAACTGGATCCGCACCCTCGAGAGCATTCCGCCGTACTGGGAAGCCCAGCGCAAGGCGCTGTACGACGAGATCGGCGACCCGGTGAAGGACAAGGACTTCCTGACCGCCACCTCGCCGCTGTTCCACGCCGATAAGATCCGCAAGCCGCTGCTGGTGATCCAGGGCGCCAACGACCCGCGCGTGATCAAGCCCGAGAGCGACGAGATCGTCGAGGCGGTGCGCAAGAACCAGGTGCCGGTGGAGTACATCGTGTTCCCGGACGAAGGCCATGGCTTCTCGAAGAAGAAGAACCAGGCCGAGGCCAGCGCCAAGATCCTGGCCTTCCTCGACAAATACCTGAAGCAGTAAGCCTGTTCGCTGCAAAAACGACAATGCCGCCCGGTCGCCCGGGCGGCATTGTCGTATTCAGCGGTCGTAATCAGTTACGGTAAGGGTTGTCCGGCCGCTGGTCGTGGCGGTTGCGGACGCCGTCGCCATCGCGGTCGCGGTCGTACTCGTTGCGCACGCCGTCGTTGTCGAGGTCGCGGTCGTAGCGGTTCGGCACGCCGTCGCGGTCGGTGTCGCGGCCGCGGTAGCGTTCGCGCTCGTAGCGGTCGGGGATGCCGTCGCGGTCGCGGTCGTAGCGCGGACGGTCGTAGCCGTAGTAGCCCTGGCCGGCGTAGGCCGGTGCGTAGCCGCGGCGCTCGAAGCGGTCAGGCACGCCGTCGCGGTCGCGGTCCGGGCCGTACGGGGTCCAGCGCGCCGGTTCCAGGTACCAGCCGCCGCGGCGCTGGTGCCAGCTCGGCGGGGCGTAGGCGTAGCCCGGACGGGCGGCGATGTAGCGGCCTGGCACCCAGTCGTGGCGATGGCCGCGCCATTCCCAGTAACCCGGCGCCCAGACATAGCCGTGACGCGGGCCGGGGATGCGTTCGTAGATCGGCGCCGGTGGCGCCGAGCCGATCACCACTTCGAAGTGGGTCTGCGCCATCGCGGGCAGCGGGGCAGTGGCGGCGCCGAGGGCGATCAGGGCGGCAAGGGCGAGGGTGGATTTCATGTTCGGTCTCCAGATCCAAAAGCGGATGACTAAATATAGCGCTCCGGAATGAGGAAATGGGCCTTTAAAACAGATGCTTACAACTGAAACAGTTCAGCAGGGCGGGCGCGCAACACCCTGCCGTTTCAGCGGCTGGCGAGCAGGGGCTGGGCCTTCTCGGCGGCTGTCAGGCGCTTGGCGGTGACGGTCACCACGGCGACCTTGCCGGAGGTGGCGACAGCCGCCGGATCGGCGCCGTAGGCGCGGGCCTGTGCTTCAGGGATGGCGGCGCCCAGGTAGCTGGCCGGAACGGCCATGGCGGCGGTGACGATGAAGACGGCTTCCATGTGTTTGAGGATGTTCATGGCCTTGCTCCTTGTTGCGTGCGGGTTGTCGATGTGTGCACTGTAGGCCAGGCCCCGCCCCATCTCCAGCGGGATGCGACGAGACGCGCAAAACGCGGGATGACCGGCACAAAAAACCGCGCGAACGTGCGCGCGATTGGCCGCAGCCCAGCCGTTTTCCACGGCCCCCCGCTAGCGCGTGGCGGGGCGGCCGCCGTGGCCGCGATCACGCCGGGATCCGCATGACAGGCCTCATTCTCACGATGTTCGACCAGCTCGCC